>CASDWR010000127.1 GCA_949284665.1 uncultured Rikenellaceae bacterium
AAGCGGGTATGGTGATGATGCCCGAACCGGTTTTCAACCTGGTGGAAAAGTTGCAGTCCGAACGTCATTACGACGAGGTCATTTACACTTCGCCCGACGGTGTCCGCTACGACCAGCACGAAGCTAATCGACTGTCGACACTCGAAAATATCATCATCCTCTGCGGACATTACAAGGGAATCGATCATCGGATCAGGGAACATCTCGTTACCCGTGAAATATCGATCGGCGACTATGTGCTGACCGGTGGCGAACTGGCAGCGGCGGTCATTGCCGACAGTGTGGTTCGTCTGCTGCCCGGTGCCATAGGCGATGAGGAGTCTGCCTTGACCGATTGCTTCCAGGACAATCTGCTGGCTCCCCCGGTATATACCCGTCCGGCGGAGTTCCGTGGATGGAGAGTACCGGATGTGTTGTTGTCGGGCAATTTCGCGGAGATCGATCGCTGGAAGGAGGAAATGGCCTTGAAACGGACCCGGGAATTGAGACCCGATCTGCTCGATGGTCCTGATTGCGGTGAGCCACAGCCCTGAAAAACAAAAACAGGGGGGGAGGACGAACGGAGTGGGAAAATCGGGATAAAGAGTAGAAAGTCATTCCTGTGACAGGAAAGATGGGGGGGGGAAGAAAATGTTGTTTGAATAAGGATTGTCGAACAAGATGAAGTATTATTTGATTGCGGGAGAAGCCTCGGGAGATTTGCATGGGGCGAACCTTATCCGAGGCCTGAAAAAAGCCGATCCTGAGGCGGAATTCCGATTCTGGGGCGGAGACCGAATGGCTGCCGCAGCCGGCTGCGGCGCTTTGGCACGGCACTACAAAACAACCTCCTTTTTCGGTCTTGTGGAGATTGTCCGAAACCTTCGGACCATTCTTTCCCAACTCAACGAGTGTAAGCAGGATGTCAGGACATATGCTCCGGACGTGTTGATCCTGATCGACTATCCGGGATTCAATTTCCGAATGGCCAAGTACGCCCGGTCGATCGGATTGAAAACCTTTTATTATATAGCCCCGAAGGTGTGGGCCTGGAAGGAAAATCGTGTGAAAGCAATCCGCAAGTATGTGGACCGACTGTTTATCATATTCCCCTTCGAGATCGACTATTTCCGCAACAAGGGGATTGACGCCTGCTACGAAGGAAACCCTTTGATGGATGCTGTTGCACAGTACCGAGAAAAAATGCCTTCGCGCCAGGAGTTCCTGAATGCTTGCGGGATCGCCGACGACAAGCCGATCGTCGCTTTGTTGGCCGGCAGCCGCAAGACGGAGATACGGTACAACCTGCCGTTTATGGTGGAGCTCTCGAAACGTTTTCCCGATTACCGGTTCGTGGTGGGCGGCGTGTCGTGGCTCGACCGTGCTATATACGATGCGATATTGAAGGATTCCGGAGTAGGCTATATCCAGGACCGTACCTACGACCTGCTCCATTTTGCCGAAGCGGCAGTGGTCACCTCCGGTACGGCAACTCTGGAAACAGCCCTGATCGGTACCCCGGAAGTCGTGTGTTACAGGGCCGACGAGTTGTCGATGCGAATCGGTCGCCACCTTGTAAAGATCCCTTTTATCTCGTTGGTCAACCTGGTAATGGGACGCGAGGTGGTGCGCGAACTGATTCAGTGGGATATGACGCAGGAGAATGCCTGCAACGAACTCATGTCGATTCTCGAAGGAGGAGGGAAGCGTGAAAGGATGGTGCGGGATTTTGAAAGCCTTCGGGAAATAATCGGTGGGAGCGGAGCTTCGGACCGTTTTGCCGCACGGATGGTAGAATTTCTGAAAAATGGAGACGAAAAAATATGAAGATCATCTGTATCGGACGCAATTATACGGAACATATCAGGGAGTTTGACGGAGGAGAACCCTCACGGGAACCGATCTTTTTTTTGAAACCCGATACGGCTCTGTTGCGCAACAACGACCCGTTCTATATCCCGTCGTTCAGCCGGGAGGTGCATTACGAAACGGAACTGGTGGTGAAGATCAACCGGGTCGGCAAATGCATTGCCGAACGTTTCGCCTATCGCTATTACGAAGAGGTGGGACTTGGAATCGATTTTACGGCCCGTGACCTGCAACGGGAGGCAATGGCAGCCGGTTTGCCCTGGGAACCGAGCAAGGCATTCGACTATTCGGCCGCTATCTCTCCGAACTTTGTGAAACTTTCGGACCTTGGGGCGGGAATCGATGACCTGTCGTTTGAAATGACCCTCAATGGCCAACTGCGTCAACGGGGAGAGTGTGCCCGCATGATCTTTTCCGTAGACCGCATCATCAGTGCCGTATCCCGTTTCATGACGTTGAGGATGGGCGATTTGATATTTACCGGCACCCCAGCCGGAGTGGGCCCGGTGGCCCATGGCGATGTGGTACGGGCTACGCTGATGGGACGCCCGATGCTCGAATTTGAAATACGGTAACACGATCCGGATATGTTGCTCGCTGAAAAACTGCATGATCGGAAACTGCTGCTGGCAAGTCACTCCCCACGACGGAGAGAACTGCTGGCTGCCTGCGGGCTCGATTTCACCCTGGCCGTTGATTTCGAGGTGGAGGAGTGCTATCCGGAGACCATGCCAGCCGTTGAGGTTCCGGCTTATCTCTCCCGGCTCAAGTCACAGGGTTATCCCCACTCTTTGGCGTCCGAAGAGATTCTGATTACGGCCGACACGGTGGTGATTTGCGGAGATTCCATCCTCGGCAAACCCGTCAGCCGTGCACATGCGATGGAAATGCTCCGCATGTTGTCCGGACGGACACATACGGTGATTACGGGCGTGACGTTGCGAAGTGCCGGGCGAATGCACACCTTTTCCGCATCCTCCGAAGTCTCGTTCCGCCATATTACCGACGAGGAGATCGACTATTACCTCGATGCCTTCCGCCCGTTCGACAAGGCCGGTGCATACGGAATCCAGGAGTGGATCGGGTTTGTGGCGGTCGAAGGGGTGAAGGGTTCGTTCTACAATGTGATGGGGCTGCCTGTGCAGAGTCTTTATGTGAATCTTGAAAAATTTTTAGACCGATCTTGAATATATGAGAAAAATTGTGATGCTCGTTTTGGCGGGCTTGTTTTCCGTGGCAATGTGCCGTGCAGACGAAGGAATGTGGTTGCCGAGTTTGATCGGCAAACAAATCAAGGATATGAGATCCAAAGGGTTTCGGTTGACGGCCGAGGATATATACAGCATAAACAAGGCCTCGCTCAAGGATGCCATCGTCCTCTTCGGACGGGGGTGTACGGGGGAGGTAGTCTCACCGGAGGGGTTACTGCTTACCAACCACCACTGCGGTTATGGCCAGATACAGCAGCACAGCAGCCTCGAACATGATTACTTGACCGATGGCTTTTGGGCGATGAGCCGTGAGGAAGAGCTGCCGAATCCGGGGTTGACCGTTTCGTTTCTGGTGCGGATGGAGGATGTGACGGACCGGATGGCGGCCGGAACCACCGGTGTCGCTGAGGAGACCGAACGCCGGGCAATTCTGGAAGCCAATCGAAAATCGATCGAAAAGGAGGCTTCCGACGAAGGGCGTTATTCCGCATCGGTCGAGTCGCTCTATTACGGGAACCAATATTTTCTCTTTGTATATGAGGTGTTCAGCGACGTCCGTCTGGTGGCTGCACCCCCTTCGTCGATCGGCAAGTTCGGCGGTGATACCGACAACTGGATGTGGCCCCGGCATACGGGTGATTTTTCGGTCTTTCGAATCTATGCCGACAAAAACAACCGCCCGGCCGCCTATTCGCCTGACAATGTTCCCTATCGCCCCAAAAAACATTTTGCCATCTCGACGAAAGGTGTACAGGAGAACGACTTTACATTCGTGTACGGATTTCCGGGAACTACCCGCGAGTATGTGACCTCCGATTTCGTGGATTATACCCTCAATTGGGCCAACCCGCACAAAATCCGCCTGCGCACCATGCGACTCGATATTATCAAGGCAGCTCAGGAGCAGGATGCGGCCACGCGTATCATGTATGCTTCCAAGTGTGCCTCCATTGCAAATGCATGGAAAAAGTGGCAGGGTGAGACTCTCGGGCTGATCCGTTTGGGAACGCTCGAAAAGAAACGTTCCTATGAGTCGCAATTCCAGCAGTGGGCTGCCGGCAGACCTGAATATGCGGATATACTTCCGCGTCTGCATGGGGCATATGCCGAATGGTTACCCTATGCCTTTGCCCGCGACTATTATAACGAGGCTTTCGGTGGAGTGGAGTTGATGAAACCCGTGGCACTGTTTGTTAAGAATGATTTCAGCCCGGTGGGTTACGAGACTTTCTACAAAGACTATGCCCCGGGGATTGACCGTGCCATTGCAAAGAAACTGATGGCCGAGTTCTGGGCTCATGTCGACCCCAAATTTGTCCCCGGGGACTTTGTCGCCGAAGTGGAGCGTGCAGGGAGTACGGATGCTTTTGTGGATGATCTGTTCGACCGTTCGATATTCGTCTCGGCCGAGAGTTGCCTCCCGATGCTGTCCGACAGTACGGCACGGACCACTGCAGCCGACGATCCGGCCGTAAGGATGTACGATGCCTTCATGAAACTGTACAGGTCGGTAATATTGCCCGAATACAAGCGTCTGGATGAGATGATCGCCGGCCTGTATCATATTTATATGCGCGGACAGATGGAGTTCGAACCCGGGAAGGCATTTTATCCGGATGCCAATCTCACCCTGCGTGTTGCCTACGGAAAAGTTGAAGGGTGTGTCCCGGCCGACGGGGTCTATCACAGACATTATACAACCCTCGACGGAATCATCGAAAAGGACAATCCGGAGATATACGACTACGATATTCCTCAACAGTTGAGGGATCTGTATGCGACAAAGGATTATGGGCGTTGGGGGGTTTGGATCGGATCGCTCTATACGGTCCCGGTTGCTTTTCTGGCATCGAACCATACGACCGGCGGCAATTCCGGCAGTCCGGTGCTCAATTCGAAAGGAGAGTTGCTGGGATTGAATTTCGACCGTACGTGGCAGAGTACGATGAGTGACCTGGAATTCGACCCGACCATTTGCCGGAATATTGCGGTCGATATTCGTTATGTCCTTTTTGTGATCGATAAGTTGGGCGGTGCCCGATATCTGATTGATGAAATGACGTTGAAATAGAGCAGGTGGTTTCAAACTGTAAGTAAAAAAGCGGAAATATTATTATTTCCGCTTTTTTGAATCCGATAACCAAACCTGCTCCGAACCGACGGTAACGTGTCGACTTGTTTGCAAAATCGCGCATATTAAACCGGTAACCAAACCACACTCCATGCGCACTTTACCGTCGTTCAAACCCTGCTTCTTCGTTTTCTCCTCTTTCGGAGAGGCTTTCTGGCTATCGAAAAATGGTTTTTGTTGTGTGTCAATAAAAAGAACAACCGTTCTTTCTTGGGCTAAAATTACTTTTTTAGGATTTTTTTGCAATGTGAAAAATATGATGGTTCTACGATGTCCAAAATGTGAATCGGCAAATATAATTTGTTACATGTTTGCTTTCCAGAAGAATTTTGTACCTTTGCCGCCGATTTGCGATGCCGGGTGATCAAACCGGTTTGCATTACGGTCGTGACAAACGAAAAAGAGTTGACAGAGATGATAGAACGCTATCTGAAGCGTTTCCCCGAAGAGACGGTTCGGTTACGCCTTTTTCGCGAGTTTGTCGGAAGAACCCACGGTGCGGCCCTTTATGACCGTAAGAATCCCGATGGCCATGTGACGGCAAGTGCCATGATATACGACGCCCATTCCGATGCATTTCTTTTGTTGCATCACCGCCGTCTGGACCGCTATCTGCAACCGGGCGGTCATGTCGAACCGAACGACTCTTCGGTGATGGCTGCAGCACGTCGCGAAGTCGCCGAAGAGACGGGGCTTTCTCCGAATGATTATGAGTGGATGTCCGACCGATCCGGCCTCCGCATCTTCGATCTCGATACGCATGCGATTCCCGCATGTCCCGAAAAAGGAGAAGGGGAACATTATCACCATGATGTGCGTTTTTTCCTCCGCTTGCAGCATGCTGCCCGACGGGTACAACTCGATTCCCGTGAGACAATCGGCTTTCGTTGGGTCCCCGCCCATTCGCTCGCACAATTCTTCGATTCGATCCGCCCGGTCGAAAAACGCTTGTCCTATGATGTAACAGTCGATAAATCATTCTTTATATGAAACAGTTGCTTACTGTCGGTCTTTTGATCGTTTCCAATGTCTTCATGACTTTTGCCTGGTACGGCCATCTCAAAATCAGAGAACTCAAAGGTGGCGATGCGATTCCTCTTATCCTGATTATCGTGATGAGTTGGGGTGTTGCCTTTTTCGAATATTGCTTTCAGGTTCCGGCCAATCGAATCGGTTTTGTCGGCAATGGCGGTCCATACTCTCTGTTCCAACTCAAAATTCTGCAAGAGGTGATTTCACTTACGGTTTTTACGTTGTTTACTCTTTTGCTCTTTCGGACCGAGACGTTTCGTTTCAACTATCTGCTTTCATTCCTTTGTTTGATCCTGGCCGTCTTTTTCGCTTTCAAGAAATAGACGGCCAGGAGTGGGGTGCTGCTGGAGGCACAATCGACAAGTGTGTGCAGCATCAAACCGGCCAGGCACAAAAATGCCCGCCCTCCTCTTGTAACAGTGCAGAACTGTATTCTGACTGCCACGAACCTCCTGAAAATAAAAAACGGGAAAAAATTGGAGAATCGTCCATTTTTTCGTACCTTTGCTGCTGTTACAAAATTGTAATGGTTACAAATGGAAAAAGCACTTGCTTGTTTGTTCGGTTGTGGAGTTCGCCCTTCGTTGCAACGAATGGCCGTGATGGATTATCTTCTTACGCACAGAACGCATCCGACAGCCGAAGAGATCTATCTTCATCTCTCTCCGTCCATGGCTACGCTTTCGAGAACCACCGTATATAATACATTGAAACTGCTGGTGGAAAGGGGGGCGGTGTCGGCGATCGATATCGAAGGGCGGCAAACCCGTTACGACGGTTTCACCCATTTGCACGGTCATTTTTTGTGTGTCGGTTGTGGTACTCTGTGCGATGTGCCGCTCGACGATGCCTTGTGCAGGGGGATACGAAGTGCAATTCCAGCCGGAGTGTCGGCCGGAGACATTCAGATTCTTTACAAGGGTTTGTGTGCTGCATGCAAGGCACATGTAACTGAAAACCAAAATACCAATTAAAAAACATTCAAACGACCATGAAGAAATTCAGATGTACCGTGTGCGGCTATATCCATGAAGGAGATTCGGCCCCCGATTTTTGTCCTCAGTGCAAGGTTCCTGGAAGTAAATTCGTTGAGATTACGGAAGAGGAAGGTGCCCTTACGTTTGCGGATGAGCATGTCCTCGGCGTAGCCAAAGGTGTGGATCCCGAGATCCTCCAGGGATTGAAAGACCATTTTATGGGTGAATGTACCGAAGTGGGTATGTATTTGGCAATGAGCCGTCAGGCGGATCGTGAGGGGTATCCCGAAGTGGCAGATGCTTTCAAACGTTATGCTTGGGAAGAGGCGGAACATGCAGCCAAGTTTGCGGAATTGCTTGGCGAAGTCGTATGGGATACCAAGACCAACCTCTACAAACGAATGATGGCTGAATCCGGTGCTTGCGAGGACAAAAAACGGATCGCAACTTTGGCCAAACAACAAAACCTCGATGCCATCCACGATACGGTGCATGAGATGGCCAAGGACGAAGCCCGTCACGGTAAAGGTTTCGAAGGACTTTATAACCGTTATTTTAAAAAATAGCGGGGTCTGCCGAAAGGGGCGGTAACCGTTTTTAAAATGGCGGTCTATCTTTCGAACGGGTTTTTTGGAGGGTCCGTATACGGTTCGGGCCGATAAGAACCGGCGTGAGACGGGGAAGTCCGACTCCTTTATGAAAAGTCGCCGCTGGATTCTGGAATGGATATGGCTTCGGTAGGGTAGTAAAGAATCATACCGGGGTTTGAAGGGATCCAAAGTACGGGGCGTTTCCCCTCGACGGGGGGCGCCCCGTTTTTTGTGTGGTTCTTGCCGGATTCCGAAGGAGAGAGAGGGTAAGGGTGAGAAGCGTGCTGATTCAGGAATACAGGCTGTTTGTCGGTTATGCTGAGACGGTTTCGAAGGGATCGTCCGAACGGAGGGAGCGTTTTCGCCAGCCGGGCCGGAGATGAAGTGCCGTGAAAATCGTTCCCGGAATCGTATGGACAATCGGATGGCGGACAAATGAGGGCCTTTGTGGACGCAGTAGTACTCTATTGCAGGTAGCGGGAGACGATGTATTCGAAAATGCGGCGGGGAATGTTTGCATCCGTAACGGCTGAAATCGTGCGGAAACCGGCATTGCCGTTGATTTCACAGACGCTGTAACCGGTCCCGGAAAGGAGGATGTCTACGCCGGCCAGTTCGAGACCCACAGCATGTGACGACCGTATTGCCATCTCTGCGAGTTCTGCGGTGAGCCGGTACGGAACCGCATTCCCCCCGAGCGAATGGTTGGAACGGAAAGAGTTCTCGGAGCAACGCATCACACATCCCACGGCCTGATCGCCCGTCACCCATATCCGGATATCCCTTCCACTGCTTTCGGCGATGAATTCCTGGCATATGACACTGGTCGGACAGGCGGCGAGTGCATTTTCCAGCTCTCGGGCATCGTGTACCAGATAGACATGCATTCCTTGTGTTCCGTCGATCTGCTTGACGATAAACGCATCCCCGCCCAGTACGGTACATACCTGCCGGTAATCGTATCGGTTTCCGGGGCGGTAAAGCGTTTTTGGCGTAGGAATTCCGGCGTCGGTCAGCAGTCTGTGGGTCGACATCTTGTCTTTCGAGAGACGCATCGATTTGGCCGTATTGATGACAGGAATACCGACCCGTTCGAGATGTTCGGAGAGTTGCGTGTCGTAACCTCTCATGAGAACGAAGTCGGGGAATTCCTCCGAAGGCAGGTCCCGGTACGACAGACGGATGCGGCCTTCGCATGAGATTGCAAAATCCTCCATACAGCGGATTTCGATGTCGATATTCGCCCGATCCCCCTCTTCGATGAACCACTCGAATGCATTGTCCGTCTGTGCAAGTGTGGATGCGGGGTATACGATCCAGCCTTTGTTTTTCCTTTTCATGGTTTGTCAGCGGCAAAGATAGTCGTTTTTGTGTAAAATCGTCGGTCCGGTTTTTGTACAGGATGCTGTTTGGCTTTGTCCGTATGCCCTCGCCGCGCCTGAATCTCCATATCATTG
>CASDWR010000128.1 GCA_949284665.1 uncultured Rikenellaceae bacterium
ATACCAACACACCGAAAAGGATGACGAGCGGCAGGTTTTCAGCCATAAACTTGCCAATCAACTGCAAAGAGTTGTCGTTGTCGGCAAAGAATATTTCATCCGAGGTAAATCGTTTCCGTGTGTAGCGGAAGTAGATGGCGTCCGCCAAGTTGAGCGCCACGGCGAGCGAGTTGATGACCATGTAGTAACCGAACAATATTCCTCGCCACCATTTCCGTTCGCGCAGATGGGTGGGAAATAATGATAACAGGATGAATAATGCATTGCCGTAGAGGATTGAAACGGTATCGAAGCGCAGGGCACCCCGTAACAAGGGTAGGAGTTCCTGACAACTTATCGGTCCTACGGCATCCTTATTGAGGAGATAAAATGCAATTCGGCAAACGGCCAGGACGATGTAGAGCAAGACGATTCTGCGAATCAGGAGTACGATGTCGCTGTTCCACCAACTACGCAACGATTTCATATTTCGACCAGTGAGTGTTTGATGGCGAATACCACCAGATTCGCCGTGTTTTTGCATCCGGTTTTTTCGAGGATATTGGCCCTGTGTTTGTCGACGGTCCGTTTGGATATGAAGAGTTCGTCGGCGATTTGCTGATTCGACAAGCCTTTACATATCAGCAGCAACACCTCTTTTTCCCGATCGGAGAGTTCCTCTTCGGTTTGGAGGTCGTGTCTGTTCCGGGTCGATTTGAGGCTGCCGACGAGTGAGAAAAGCAACTCCTGAGAGAAGAAACTGCCTCCTTCGCCCACGACAGAGATTGCCGTAACGACATCGTCGATGTCAGAGTTTTTCAGCAGAAAACCTTTGACCCCTGTCTCCACCATGCGGAAATAGTACTCTTCGTCGCCATGCATCGAGAGGGTGATGATTTTCAGATCCGGGTGGGAAGCCAGAGCGCGTTCAGCCGCTTCGATTCCATTCATGCCGGGCATGTCGATATCGAGCAATACGACATCGCATACCGTTTTTTCGAGCAATTCCAGAAACGTCGCACCATCGGCTGCCTCGCCCACTACTTCGCATGAGGGGTAACGTCCTAAAAGTCCTTTCAGCCCATTGCGAAAAAGGTTGTGGTCGTCGACCAGGACGACCCTATATTTTTCCTTTTTTCCCATTCTTCATCGATACGTTGACATTGATTTCGGCGCGCATGCCCTGTCCTTTCGAACTGATGATGTCGATGTGGCCATTGAGGGAATTGATACGGGAACTGATGTTGGACAGTCCCATTCCTACGTCCATTACGGCTCCCGGATCGAATCCTTTGCCGTTGTCGCGATAAGAGATTGAAAGCGTATCGTCGTTGTAGTACATCGAAAGGGCTATTTCGGTACATTCGGAATGTTTGATGCTGTTGTTGAGCAATTCGCAGATGACGCGATAGAGAATGACCTCCACATTCGTATCGAACCGTTCGGTTTTCATGTTCGTGTCGAACCTGATTTTGATGGTCTTGGAGGCCTGGGATTTGTTGATGAAGTTGTTGATGGCGCGGGCCAGGCCAAACGCGTTAAGGGTGTGTGGGCTGAGGTTGTTGGATATTTCACGCAACGACCGGATCGCCTCATCGATGACATAAGAGGTATTCCGTATGAGTTCCTCGTCGGTTGGAGTTTGATGGGAAACGTCGAGTGCGGAGAGCGACATTTTTGCGCTGGAGAGGAGAGGGCCGAGGCCATCGTGCAGCTCTTTCGAAAAACGCATCCGCTCCTTCTCCTCCGTACGGAGTACGGTGGTCAGGATACGCCTTTCGGTGAGTTGGCGTTGGTAATTAAGGCGTTTGATGTAGTTGAAAATTTTACCCACATAAAATACCCCGATGGCAAAACACAGCGAGGTGATTACGCCGATCCAGACGAAAAAGTCGGGCGGGACTCTCAATTCCTTGTTCCATACGACCTGAACGTATTCTCCGCAGCGCAAAATGCTCATGGCGATGAAGGCCGCGGTAAAAAGGAGCCAGGCAGAATTGTATCTCGTCACACGGGTGAGCCGGATGGCCACTACGGTGGCACCGACTTGAAGAATGATCGATATGAGAAGTAGAATGCGCAGAACCATGGTCGCTGTCTTTTATTGGATGAGCGAGGGACGCCGTTGCGCGGATGTCCGCCAACAAATATACGAATTTTCGCCCGATAAAGGAATGTCCGTGGGGAAAACATCGCAAAAAACGTGACAAATTTTCTTGTGATGCCGTGATTCCTGTTTTGAATCGGGTATATGCGGTTCCCTGATTGATGGGGGAGCCTGCCAGTGGCTTATTACCAAAAGGAGAGGGGAATGAAAGGTTCCGGGAAATCAAAACGATGACGATATTCATGCAAGGAGTATCGCCATCGTTTCGACAGATCGTCGCAATCGGAAAGATCGCACCGTTTATTCCTCGCCCCAGCATTCGTCACCTACATCTTCGTAACTTTCGTTATTGATTCCGTCGATATAGGTAATGGTGATGCGTACGTCGTACAGCGGCTGCTGTCCATAGCCCTTGATGGAGAGTTCTACGGATCCCTTTTCGTCATAAAAGAGCGTCGAATACTGTGCTTCACCGAGGAAAAATTTACTCGGTTTGTCTCTGTCGGGAGTATCTGGGTCCAGAAATTGTTCGATGCTACCCGCCGATTCTCCGTATTTTCGAGTCAGTTCTTCTTTCAACTCGAAATATTTCGTTTCGTATTCTTTCCATGCATGCATGCTCGGAAACAGTAACGATACTTTGTTTACTATGTCTACATCCGGTTTTGAATCCACGATCAGGAAATAACCGTTGGTCCCTTCGTATTTGTAAACACCGAGCAGTGTTCCATCCCCTGTTTGTGCCAATACCTTGGTGTCGGATTGCTTGTTCAACATTTTTTTTATGAATTTTTCCTTGGGGCCGTCAATCGCAGCTCCCCAGAACGTCATGTGGTCCGACGAATTGCTGCACGATGCCAATGCTAGTATTGCTGCGGAAAAGAACAAGAGTGTGATCGCTTTTGTTTTCATGGGAATTTTGGTTTAGTAATGATGCTGTCCTGATATCGATTTTTTGTAAATGTATTTGGAAATCAACGCAATGGTTGTTATCTATAAAGTTCCAAAATGGCTCAAGGCCACTATTGTTATAGCATGGTTTCCTTCTTAATATTCGTATACCCAACGTGCATACGAGGTATCCGGGTTGTCGGATATGCTTAAACTTCGGTGCATTTTGTTGTCTCCGGGGATGAACCAATGGGAATAATATCCGTCTTCGTGATCCAGCCAGTATCCCGGCCGTTTGGATGAGATTGGAATACCCCCTGCACTCTTCAGCCCTTTATTCAGCGTTGCCAGGTGTTCGTTAATGGCCCACATGTCTTCTTCGGAAGGCAACCGGAATTTGTATTCGGCGTGGTATATTTTATTTTTAGCACCAAAATAAGTGAGTTCTTCTTGGTCGAGCGAAAGAAGTTTGCCGTGTGCACCTGTTTCATCCGTACGGAACACGATTCCACGCAAGCCGTTCCTGTCGTACAGTTCCCCGATCCGATAAAATCCTGCTGCCCGACGTTCGCGATCGGCTTTGGCTTGCTCTTCCGCTTTTCGTTGGCGTTCTGCCCGAGCTTTCTCCTCTGCCTGTTTCCGTTTCTCTTCAGCCTGTCGTTGTGCCTCGGCCCACCGTTCTTTGGCCGCACGTTCCTCTTCGGCTCGCTTTAATTCAGCGATCCGGCGTTCTTCGGCCGCACGTTGTTCCATGGCCAATCGTTCCTGTTTCTGTCGATAAGCATAATATCCGGCGCCAATCGCACCCAGCACGACTACGGCCAGCAACGAATATACATACGGGCGTCTCTTTTTCCGCGCTGCAATTCGCAACA
>CASDWR010000129.1 GCA_949284665.1 uncultured Rikenellaceae bacterium
AATTTGAGGACGGGCGGGAAGCAAATGAATCCTCAAGGGATGAAATAAAACGAGAAAATGGGAAAATCGCAATTCGATAACTGGGACGAGTTTTGTCGGAAGTGGGAAAGATACCTTCGTCAGGAACGGGCCTTTTCGGAAAATACGATTTCGGCATATTTGTCTGACATCTGCCAGTTTCGCGACCATATACGTGTCGAATACGGAGAACGTGTCGGCCCACAAGAGGTGACAAAGGAGATGATAGAGTCTTATATGGCAGTGTTGTATGATCGGCATATGGAGGGGAGTTCTCAAGGGAGAAAATTGAGCGGAATCCGTAATTTCTATCGTTTCCTGTTACTGACCGACCGGATCGAGGTTCTTCCAACCGATTTTGTCGAATATCCGGGTAGGGCGAGTTTGTTGCCTGCCGTATTGACGGTCGAGGAAGTGGAACGTCTGCTTGATGCGATCGATCTCTCCACTGCGTTGGGAATTCGCAATCGGGCGATGCTTGAAATGGCGTACAGTTGTGGGTTGCGTGTGTCGGAACTCATTGCGTTGCGTTTTTCGGATCTTTTTTTCGATGACGGATATGTGCGTATTGTGGGGAAGGGAAACAAAGAGCGTCTTGTCCCCATCGGACAAGAGGCCGTGTATCGTACGGGGCAATATTTGGAGTTGCGACGTGAGATGCATGCAGACGTACGGAGCGCGGATATCGTCTTTCTTAATCGTCGCGGTAAGAAACTGACCAGACAAATGGTTTTCCATGTGATACGTGAAGCGGCGGTGTCGGCAGGCATAGAGAAAACGATCAGCCCCCATATTTTGCGTCACAGTTTTGCTACCCATCTGTTGCAGGGCGGGGCCAATATTCGTCAGGTGCAGGAATTGCTGGGACACGAATCGGTCGTCACAACCGAAATCTATACGCATATCAGTAACAACCGATTACGATCTTCTCTTGCAGAACATCATCCATTGAGTAAGATGAATCGGTGAATTTACGGCAGGGCAGGCTGTCGTTTCTCGTTTTCCCCGTCCTGGGAGATGGTATTTTTCGGCAATATGAGTCCTTCCCCTGTTTTGCGAGGGTATTTCCGATCGGTGCGTGACGAAGGTATCTTACCGTTGTTTTCCCATGTGTCGGATTATATGTCCGGAACGGTCGGTTCGTCCGTCCTGTCCAAGAAGCCTTCCCATCGAAGGGATATCGGGGTTATAGCGATGCGGCAGCTTGCGTACAGTTTACACCCTGACAGTCTTTCGCCCATTTCCCTTGAGCACGCAAAGCCTGTTCAAGAATATCGCGAACACAACCATGCCCTCCCGGGTATTCCGATACGTAACGTGCTGCATCGATGATCTCACTCGCGGCATCTGCCGGGCATACGGGAATTCCGGCTGCCCGCATGCACTCCAGATCGGGAATATCGTCTCCCATGAAAACGACGTGATCGGAATTCAGGCCATAACGTTTGAGAATATCACGGAAACGTGTGATTTTGTCGGAACAGTTCATGTGGAGTTCCGTCACGCCCAGGTATTCGAATCGTTTTTGGAGCGTTGCTCCGCGTCCCCCGGTGATAATGAAAATTTTATAACCCTGACGTAGTGCGTAGGCAATTGCATAACCGTCCTTTGCATAGTATGTGCGCAAAAAATCGCCATCGGCGAGCGGAGTAATGCCGCCATCGGTGAATACGCCATCCACATCGAATACGAATGCTTCTACTTTTGCGATGTCTTCTTTGAAGTTTCCCATATGCTTTCACTCAGTTTCATGTACAGTTCTTCATATCGTTCCGGGCCTTCCCGATGCAGCAGGCGGCGATGACGTTCCATAGTGTCTTCATCGTTTCGAACAGCCGGTCCGGTTTGCCCTTTTTCCGGGTATGATGATTCGAAAGCTTTGTCTACGGTCTCAGAGACCAACGGACGAAGAGCCTCGAAAGGAATTCCTTTTCTGCGCAGCAAATCGGCTGCAATCGAGAAGAGGTGGTTGGTAAAATTGCAAGCAAAGACGGCTGCCGTATGCAATCGCATCCGTGTTTCCGAATCGGCCGGGTAGGTGCGGACCGATAGTGTCCCGGCAAAAGAGGCGAGAATTGCTGCGGCATGGGACGTGGATGCTTCCGTGAAAACAGGAATATCACTGAACCGGTGGATACGCCTGCCGGAGAAGGTTTGCAGAGGGTAAAATACCGCCCGATGGACGATTTTTCCCGACAAAGCGTCGATGCCGACACCGCCTGCAGTATGTGCGACTACGGCTTCCTGTGGAAATGCCAATGTGTCGGAAAGGCTTCCGATCGCACGGTCGCTTACTGCCATTATATAGAGATCAGCCGGTTCGGAGACCATTTCGATCGGAGTGTAGGGTATTCCGAAGCGGGAAGACAGTTCCCCTCCCCTGGCGTGATTGCGAGCCCAGAGACGAACCGTATGGGGAGTATTACAAACCGCTTCAATCAATGCTTCGGCAACATTGCCGCTCCCGATTATCGTAATTTTCATTGTCTATCAGATCGATTAACAGCGTATTTTCATCGGAATCAGCTATTATGTTCCCGATATTGTCCAATATCCGGACTGCCGACTTCAGGTCTGGATCGTCGGACAGGGCGGTGATTCGGGTGCCGGTGTGTTCGGTCGAATAAATTACGTCCGACACTCGAATGCAGTGGGGATCGAGAGCCGGTACGTACAAGTTGACTTTTTCGTTTTTGTCCGATTTGACCGTAAGCAGCAATCCTGCATTTTCCAGATCGTAGATTACGTCTTTAACGATGCGCAAGGGAAGCTTCAGAGTGGTGGCGATGATTTCGGATGTGACGGGGCTTCGTTTGCCGATAAAGTTTCGCAGGACGACGATCATGGCTGCGAGCGTTACTTTCCGGCGATCATCGTAACTGACGAGCATGGCTTCCTTTTCCTGCATGTAACGGTCGATGTTCTGGTAAGCGAAAGAGAGTTCGGCACCCAGAAGTACGATCTGCCAACTGACCTGCAACCATATTAAAAACAGCGGCAAAGCTGCGAAACTCCCGTAAATGATGTTGTAGGAACTGACGGAGCTTTGTATGTAAACATAGGCGATCTGAAATATCTGGAAAGCGGTCCCTGCCACTACCCCTGCCAAAGCAGCATTGCGGAGTCGGACTTTGGTGTTCGGGAGCATATAGTAGACGAATGTCAACAGAAGCCACAAGGCTGCCAATGACCCAAACCCATAAAGCAGGTCTTGCGGGATATAGCTGTATTGTGCGATCTGGTTGCGGATGTAAAGGATAATCCCGCTGGAGGAAACCCACAACAAGGGTACGACGAAAATGACGGCGATATAGTCGCTGAACTTTCGGGCAAGACTGCGAGACTTTTTGATTTCCCAAATGGTGTTGAAGGCACTTTCGATGTTCCCGAATACGCGCACAACGGCCCAGAACAAAACCACGAGACCCGTAATGGCAACAATACTGCCTTTCGTACGGAGCAACATGTTTTCGGCAAAAGTGAGAACGGAATCGATCAATGCCTTGTATTCGGGGAAACGAGTATAGAGGTAGGAACTCAAATTGGTATCGAGGCCGAATCCTTTCATGACTCCGAAAATCAAGGCCGCAATCGGGACAAGCGACATTAATGTATAGAATGTCAGTGCTGCCGAACGTACGATGATGTTGTGTTCGTTGATGCCGCGTACGGTATAGATGATCACACGTGCCTGACGGACGGCCCATAAGGTCTTTTTGTTTTTGTACTCGTCGTCACCCTTTTGCCAGATGCCCGACTTGATGAAGTCCGTTATTTTCCTGATCATTTTTCCCTTTTCCGTTCCCATCTTACAAAGATATGGTTTTTACTTCGATTGACCAAAGTGTTCCGGCGGTTTCAGTGAAGGCGAGTTGCGTATGCCCGCCTTCACTGATTCCCAATTCCCTGCAGATGCGGGCGACAGGATACGGGAAATGTCGTTTTAATATTTCCGCCGTTTTGATTCCACGTTTCCGGAACTCTTTTCTCAACTCTTTTGGTCGGTATGGTCTCATCGAAACGATCTCAAAAACTCTGCCCATTGTTTGCGGTGGAGGGGAATGGTGTGCAAAAACATATCCGTCGTATGGGTCGAGATAGATGTCGGGATCGAGTTGTCGGAAGTAAGGTTCGACAATCCGGGTTTTGCGCAATGAAACATCGGGAACAATCAGATATCGGTATGGAAGGGAGAAACGGTAGTCGTTTCCCGTATCCATCGGTTTTGGTCCTCTTTCGTTTGCCGGCAGTGAAAAGTGTCCTGTTCCCAACGCCGTGGCACATAGCCAGGCTGTATCGAATGAGTCGTCCGATATTGCATTCACCTCTTTGCATTCGCCTCCAAGCGAAACGGCTTCGACAGTACATCGGGGCCCGAAAAGCCGCAAGGCTTCATCGACATCCAGCATCGGAGAGTTCTTGACCACAATCCTGCGGGCGATTTTTTTTAAATGGGGCATCAATGCCAATACATTCGGGGAACACTCTTCCGGTGCGGCTAGTCTGCGTCCGTCGGTCGAACGTCTGTCGGGATCGACATAGAGCAGATCAACTGTTTGTCCATTCAGGAGGTATTGTCCGATGAAGTGTTCCGCCTCGTCGCACACGACTTCGATGTTATCGGCACCCAGCCTGGGAAAATTGATCCGAGCCGTTTCCGCGAGTATATCGTCGCGTTCTACGGCGACTACACGGTCGAATTGTTTTGAGAGAGAATAGGCATCTACACCCAGTCCGCAGGTAAGATCGATACAGGTTTTCCCTGAGAACTCTTTGTGCATGGCGCAGGCTTCACTGCTGGCTTGTTCGAAGGCCCGGGGTGGAAGCAGACAGCGGGCCGCATGGAAAGAGGGTAGTTTCTTATGTGCCCGTTGCAGGTATTTGACCTGGGTGGCTATTAGTCGGGCATGGGGCAGGCGTTTGTCGAGAGCGATTCGTTCCGGGTCATTCTCGATATTGTGGTCGACGAGTTCCCGAATGTCGGGCCTGTCGAGGATCCGTATCTCTTCGATTGTCATGATTCCGTCCTATTCAAGAGGGGTTTCCGATGTGTTGCAATATAAAAACGGATGCCCAGCAACGCGATGGCGATTGCCAGATAGACGAGCAGGGTTTGGATGAGCGATGGAGACCACTCTATGGAGGTCCACCAACGGCCGTCACAGAAACGAATGATCCGGTTTTGGATTCCGGCAGCACCTTCGAGTAATGAAGAAAAGAGAGGGTTCAGAACATCCAGGGGCATCAACATCCAGATGATCGAACCGAATACGATGATATTCGCTGTCAGAATGACCACCGGATTGAGAAAGAGAGTCGCGATACCGATGCGGCCGAAATGGTATGCGGACAGTGGTGCGGTTGTCAATGTGGCGGTAATGCCGACGATAATGATGCTCCACATGACATTGAGGAGCCTGAAGCGGCTTTCTACTACCCGAAACAGCGGGCGAAAGAGAATCATGATACCGAATACCGCCACAAACGAGAGTTGAAAACTGAGGTCGTAGAACCAGTCGGGATATATCAGCAGCATGACAGTGGCTGCTCCCAACAGAAAATTCATCCCGTTTCCGCTCAATGATGCAGCCAAGGCGATCTGTATGCAGGAGAACATGATGGCCGCCCGAATTGAGGAAGGAGAAAGCCCGGTCAGAAAGGCATAGAACCAAATCGCTCCGATAGCTATGATGTTCTTGAGAATGTGTCCCTTGTCGGCAATAGGCAACAGGTAGAGCAGGAGGTTGATTAACAAGGCGACGATTCCAACATGGAGACCCGACACGGCCAGCAAATGTGACGTCCCGGTATTCCCGTAACTCGTTTTCAGGGAAGAGGGAAGATCATTGCGCATGCCGAGGCTCATGGCTTTGCAGATCGCACGGCTTTCCTGGTCGATTTGCAGACGATCGATCCGTGAGATTGCCTTGTTGCGCAGTAGTTCTGCATAATAACGGGGTGTACGGGTTTTCCCCGGCAAGACAATCGGATTTTCCTGCGGGCCGATCCAGAGAGCACAACCGTATCCTCGGCGATGCATTAGAGTTGCATATGATTCGAATGCCGTTCCGGCGATTCCGGAAGTGCGAGCGGTCGTAACGATCCTGTCACCGGCAGAGATCGGGCCAAAACAGGTATCGATACGAAGGATCGTCTTTTCTGTGGCATCTTCCCATGTGGAAGTGAGGTCGTTCTCCAAACGAAACCTGATAATCGTAGCTGAAACCCGTTGCCATTGGCCGGTTATGACCGGAGTGTCTTCAATTTGCAGGACGGCCGTTATCCGCTCTCCTTCGGGGATCGACCGTTCCGATCGAAAAAGATGTACGGATAGCATTGCCCCCAACAGGAGGGCGGAAAGTGCGTAGAATGTGGATTGAGGTAGGTCCCTCCAGTGCCAGGCGGCGCCGAGAGCCGCGAATAACGTGATGCAGAGAACCCATATGGGAAAAACGAAGGAATCAGCGATGAGAATTCCTCCGATAACGGCCGGAAGAATTTTCAAAAAGGGAAGAGTGTCGGTGGGTATGATTCGGTGGCGCATGATCGGTTAGGAGTGTCAGTTCCCCCAGCCTCCTCGGTCGAGACTGCGATAATTGATGGCTTCGGCGATGTGCTTTGGCTCGATCGCTGTTGCTCCATCCAGATCGGCAATGGTGCGGGCCACCTTGATGATGCGGTCATGAGCGCGTGCCGAGAGATTGAGCCGCTGCATGGCATTGCCTATCAACTGCCTGCATTGCTCGTCGAGGGGACAGAATTCGCGGAGCATGGCTGAATTCATCATGGCGTTGGTGTGGACGCCATCGATATTTTCGAAACGCTTTCGTTGCATTTCTCGGGCGCGGACCACCCTCGTCCGAATGTCAGCACTGCTCTCTTGAGGTGTTTTTTCCGATATCTCACTGAAACTGACGGGTGTCACTTCGATGTGAAGGTCGATTCGGTCGAGCAGGGGGCCGGAAATACGACCCAAATAACGGGTCACGGCCCCTGCCGTACAGGTACACTCCTTTTCAGGATGGTTGTAGTATCCGCATGGACAGGGGTTCATCGAAGCTGCCAGAATAAAATTGGCAGGGTATTCGACACTGTATTTGGCTCGTGATACGGTAATTTTTTTGTCTTCCAGGGGTTGACGCAAAATTTCCAGCAGGTTGCGTCCGAATTCAGGGAGTTCGTCCATGAAGAGAATGCCGTTGTGAGCGAGAGAAATCTCCCCGGGTTGGGGGTTCGATCCTCCTCCGATGAGGGCGACCTGTGAGGTGAGGTGGTGAGGGGTGCGGAACGGGCGTCGGGTCATCAATCCTTTTTCACTGCCCAGTTTTCCTGCCACCGAATGTATCTTGGTGGTTTCGAGAGCCTCTTCGAGAGTCATGGGAGGCATGATCGTAGGCAAGCGTCGGGCCAGCATCGTTTTCCCTGATCCGGGTGAACCGATCAAGATGATATTGTGCCCTCCGGCGGCAGCCACCTCCAAGGCTCTTTTGGCGAAAGCCTGGCCTTTTACATCTGCAAAATCTTCCGCATATGGATTGTGCTTCGTATCGAATATTTGTTCGGGTGTTATTTGTGCTGGAAGTAACTCTTTCGTGCCGTTGAGGAAATCCGTTACCTGCCGCAGTGATGTGACACCGAAAGTCCTTATACCCGAAACGACAGCCGCTTCTGCGGCATTTGCAGCCGGGAGGATAATCCCACGGAAACCTCCTGTACGGGCATTGAGAGCGATCGGAAGCGCACCTTTGACCGGTTTGACGGTACCGTCGAGCGACAGTTCTCCCGATATCTGGTAATCCGGCAATCGTTGAGGGTCGATTTGCCCGGTAGCGGCAAGAATGGCTACGGCGATAGGCAGGTCGAGGGAAGAGCCCTCTTTCCTCAGATCGGCGGGAGCAAGATTTACGATGATCTTTTTCCCTGGCATTTTCAACCCGCTGTTTTCGAAGGCCGAGCGAATGCGTTCCTGACTCTCGCGTACAGCATTGTCTGGCAGTCCTGAAAGATACATGCCCAAGCCCGGCGAGATGTTGACTTCCACCTCGACGGTCAGAGCGTCGATGCCCACCAGCGCACTTGAAAAACATCCGATAAACATAAGCTAAAACGGTGCGTCTTCTTCGGATTCGGATGTTCCCAAGGGAGCACCGAAATTTTTGGCCCCGGGAGTGATAATGTCGAAATCCGAAACTCCTTCTGTACCGAAACTCGACGACCCGAAACCGTCTGCATCATCATTCATGCTACTTTCAATGGTGCTGTACACCATGTCGTCGTAATCCAGAAAACGTGCCTGTTCGTTGCGGAACCGGAGTTTAATGACATCCGTGGCTCCGTTACGATGTTTTGCCACGATAATTTCGGCCATCCCTACGGTGGAGTTCCCGCTGTCGTCCTGAAAAAGTTTGTAGTATTCCGGACGATGTATGAATGCCACGATATCGGCATCTTGTTCGATAGCCCCGGATTCGCGCAGGTCGGAGAGTTGCGGGCGTTTGCTCCCGGTTCGCGATTCAACGGAACGGTTCAACTGCGAGAGCGCAATGATCGGGATGTCCAACTCTTTGGCAATGCTTTTGAGCGAACGGGAGATGGTCGATACCTCCTGTTCCCGACTTCCGGCCTTGGAATCCATCTTGCAGGTCATTAGCTGGAGGTAGTCGATGATAATGAGCTGGATGTCGTGTTGCGATTTCAGCCGGCGTGCCTTGGAACGGAATTCAGAAATGGATAGAGCCGGTGTGTCGTCAATAAACAGCGGTGCGGTTGCCAGCGGTTTGGTGGATTCTTCCAGATGTCTCCATTGTTCCTGAGTAAGTTGTCCGCTTCGTATATCGCGGGAGGAGAGCCCCGATTCGGATACGATCAGACGGATCATCAGCTGGGTCGCACTCATTTCGAGAGAGAAAAAGGCAACCGGTCGTTCGTGATCGATGGTGATATTGCGTGCCATGGAGAGGACGAAAGCTGTCTTTCCCATGGACGGACGGGCAGCTACGATAATCAGATCGGAAGGTTGCCATCCTTGTGTGAGCTCGTCGATTCTGGTGAATCCGGTCGGAACACCACTCATCCTGCCGCCTCTGGCAGCCGCCTCTTCGATTGTCTTGAGGGCTTTGTCGAGTAGATTGCGTGATGACTGCACTTCCCGTTTGATACTCCCTTCCGATATCTTGAAAATTTCGCTCTCGGCGAATTCAAGGGTTTCGGTCACATCTTTCGAGTCATCGTATGCGTTCTCTTGAATTCGGGTGGATACGTCGATCAGTCTGCGTTGAATATGCTTTTGAGCAATGATCTTCGCATGAAAATCGAGGTTCATTGCCGATCCCACCTTTTGGGTGAGTTGCGCGAGAAATGCCGCTCCGCCTACTTCTTTGAGTTTCTTGAGTTTTTTGAGCCGTTCTGTGACCGTATAAAGATCGATAGGGAGGTTTTCGCTCGAAAGTTCATAGATGGCCTGATAGATGGTACGATGCCGGGGGTCATAAAATGTTTCGGGGGTCAGGTAATCCTGAACGGAGGTAATTCGGTCGCCTTCGAGCATCAGTGCTCCCAATACGGCCTCTTCCAGTTCGACTGCCTGGGGTGGCACCACACCGTTCAATTCTGCTGCAGCAAGTGCAGCGGCGCTTTCCGCATTTCGTTCCCGAGGTGTGTAATTCGTTTTAGCCATGGTATTTCTCTATTCGGCTTTCGTCTTGTTTATAACTTTTTGCCTTGTTACACGCACATCCTTCTCCGAATCCGGATTGGATTCGTTGCTGGAGTGGTCGCGTGCACCGTATTTCGAATAATTCATTTTGTAACTCTCCGTAGTCGGCAGCTTTTGCAGGTCGGCATCGGAAATTTACGGTGAAAACCGGAGGGTAAAAATACGAAAAAGTTCCGGATACGGAGAGAATTTTTATCTCTTTTTTTTGGGATCCGTGTCTCTGGGATCGAGACCTGTCCGGGAATGGCATTCAGGATAGAATACAGCATTTTTTCGGACGGATCATTCGGAATAAGGTCGACCGATTTTACCGATTTTTTGGAGACGGTTTTCTCGTGTGCCCCGATCCGTTGGGCCGTTCGGTTGAGAGTCGGTGTTCAAAATCTGGTAATTTCTTTTTCCCGGTATGATATCGGTCCGGTTGCTGTTTTTTGTCGATCGTACGTGATTTTGCTTTCGACCTGCCGGTATCCAGGCTGCCCGGGGTGTTGAAAAAGTAGGCTTTTTGACGGCGTTTTTCATCCTGATCGCGTGCCACATAAAGTTTTTCGCCGGTATAAGGATCGGTTCCGGTGTAAAACATCACCGAACTGAGAGTCATCGGTGTGGGGGTCAGGTCCTGGACCTGTTCCAGATGGAAGTGCAGGGAGTGTGTGATCTCCGACAAATGCCGCATGTCTTTTTCGGTACAACCCGGATGACTCGAAATAAAATAGGGAATCAACTGGTATCGAACCCCTTCGCTCCGACAAATGGCATTGAAATCGGTATTCAGGCGGCGGAACAGGTCGAAAGAAGGTTTGCGCATCAGTCGCAGCACATGCGCTTCCGTGTGTTCCGGTGCTACTTTGAGACGTCCGGAGGTGTGATGCAACACGACTTCTTTCAGGTAGCGTTTCCCATTTTCCGCATCAAAAAGATCGTACCGGATACCGCTGCCGATAAAGGTTTTACGAATGCCGGGAATGGCGTCGATCTTTCGATAAAGTTCCAGCAGGGGGCCGTGGTCGTTGTGGAGGTTGGGACATGGTTTTGGAAACAGACAGGATGGACGCGTACAGCGTGCACATATCGTTTGGTCTCGGCCGCCCATTCCGTACATATTGGCCGATGGTCCGCCAATATCCGAAATATAGCCTTTGAAACCAGGCATTTGTGTGACTCGTTTCGCTTCGGCGAGAATCGAATCGATGCTGCGAGAGGAGATGAATTTGCCTTGGTGGGCCGAGATGGTACAGAAACTGCAACCCCCGAAACACCCTCTGTGGATGTTGATCGAGTGTTTGATCATTTCGTATGCCGGAATATTCCCTTTGCCTTCGTAACGGGGGTGTGGCAATCGCGTATAGGGGAGGTCGAAACTGTGATCCAACTCTTTTTGCGACAGGACAGCGTGAGGAGGATTGACAACTACATAGCGGTCGCCGGTTGGCTCGACCAATCTTTTATCCTGGATCAACCGATTGCTTTCGATCTCCATCGTAACGAAATTTTGTGCGAAAGCCTCCTTCTCTTCCAGACATTTTTCGTACGAATGCAACATGAGGGTACGG
Source organism: uncultured Rikenellaceae bacterium (assembly GCA_949284665.1). Classification (GTDB taxonomy): domain Bacteria; phylum Bacteroidota; class Bacteroidia; order Bacteroidales; family Rikenellaceae; genus Tidjanibacter. The sequence goes on from CASDWR010000129.1 coordinate 11,287, forward strand.
TCTGGGTCGAATCGTTCCACCAGATTGCGGTCGGCAAGATATGCCACCTGGTGCAGTGACCGCAGACGTTTGGCGTTGTATCCGTTGTGTAGTGCTGCGGCTACCTCACAGATCGCCTTGTCGCCCATGCCGTAAATCAGCAGGTCGGCACCGCTGTCGATCAGGATGGAAGGTTTGAGGGAGTCGCTCCAGTAGTCGTAATGGGTGAGACGTCGCAAAGATGCTTCAATCCCGCCGAGTATGACGGGGGTTCGGGGATAAAGGCTTTTGAGGATCCTGCAATAGACCGTTGCCGCATAGTCGGGCCTGAAACCCGCTTTACCTCCCGGAGTATAAGCGTCGTCGCTTCTCAAACGGAGGTTGGCTGTATAGTGGTTTACCATCGAATCCATGTTGCCGGCCGTTACTCCGAAGAAGAGGCGAGGTTCTCCTAATTTCCTGAAATCGCGCAAATCGTCTCTCCAGTTGGGTTGCGGAACGATAGCTACCCGATAACCTGCGGCCTGGAGATTACGCCCTATGACGGCCGCTCCGAATGAAGGGTGGTCTACATAGGCGTCGCCATTGAACAGGATGACATCGGGCCTGTCCCAACCCAAGGCTTCAACCTCCTTCACCGAGGTGGGCAGGAAGTCGGAAATGTCGTACTGCATATGGACGGTCGTTTTCATCATTCGGATCAGGTCTGTATATCGGTTGGCTGTCGTGTCGGGTGTCCGTCGGCGTTTACGGTCGCAGCCGTGATTATCCGAAAAGGATGGAGCTGTCTCCGTAACTCAGAAAACGGAAATCGTGCGAAAGTGCAAAATCGTAAATTTCACGCCAGTGTTCGCCTACCAGTGCAGATACCAACAGCAGTAGTGTACTCCGTGGCTGGTGGAAGTTGGTTATCATGGCGTTTGTCAGTCGGAACCGGTAGCCCGGGGCAATCATGATCTGTGTGGAGGCTTTCAATTTTGTCAAACCGTTCCGTTCCAGATAGCCGATCAGAATCGAGAGCAGGTCGTATCCGTTGAGCGATGCCGGGATCCCGTAGATTTCCCACTGCCCGACGGTACGTTCGCTTTCGGGAGATCCGTGACGAAGCGTGCGGGCGGCCAAGGCGCCAAGCGATTCGAGTGTACGGACCGTTGTAGTTCCGACGGGAATGACATGTCCTGTGTGATCACGCAAATTCCGCAATGAATCGAGACCGATCTCGAAATGTTCGGTGTGCATCGCATGTCGGGAGACTTCCTCCTCTTTGACAGGGAGAAAGGTACCTGCCCCAACATGCAATGTGACCTCTTCCATGGCAATTCCTGTCTCCTGCAGTTGCCGAAGAAGGCCCGGCGTGAAATGCAATCCGGCCGTAGGGGCCGCAACCGATCCCTCGTAACGTGCGTAAACCGTTTGATAACGAGTGTTGTCGATCTCCTGACTCTCCCGACACAGATAGGGAGGAATCGGAATACGTCCCAGTAATTCGAGCATTTCTCCGAACGTCAGATCGGCATCCCATTCGAAACGGACGATTTGTGCACCACGGCCGAAACCATGGGTCGGGGGAGGTGCAGTTGTCTCCGATGAAACATGTTCGTGTTCAATAATCTCATGGATTCCAGAATATTCATTCGATTTTTCTTTGCCGGCTTCAGCCGTTCGTATTCCGGAATTTTCCGCTGGACCTTCGCACAAGGCACGCAACCGATATTCTTTCCCTTCGTGTAAAAATTGAATCTCCAATGTTCCCTCTTTCCATTTGCGGAGGTTGCCGACCATACAGTACCATCGGCAACCATTGCGGGCGGCAAAGGCACGTTCATAATCCGACGGCTCGCAGGGTTCCAGACAGAAAATCTCGATACGGGCGCCGCTTGGTTTGTGCATGATGATTCGGGCCCGAATCACCCGCGTGTTGTTGAATACGAGCAATGTCTCTTCCGGAAGCACTTCGCGGATTTTTCCAAATCGACTTTCGGATATAGCCCCATCCTTGTATATCAACAACTTCGACCTGTCACGTTCTTCAAGCGGGAATTTGGCGATCCGTTCTTCCGGAAGTTCGTAATCGAAATCGGATATTTTGATTGGATGTTCCATTGTTTTCGGTTGTCGTTTTGTTGTTAAGGT
>CASDWR010000130.1 GCA_949284665.1 uncultured Rikenellaceae bacterium
AGCAATAGAATTGAGGCGTACGATATGCTGAAAGTCAATGTTTCAAACGGAATTGAGCTGATTGGAGAGCCGACTCAAAAGGCCAAAACGCACGGACACCACCATGGCGTCGATCCTCATGTTTGGATGTCCCCCAAGCAACTCCTTACGGTAACAGACAATGTTTTTGCAGCGATCAATGACATGTTCCCAGATTCGACACGTTATCTTGAACATTATCAAATGCTCCGTTCCAGAATCTCTGAGATGGATCAATCGATTGCGAAACGTGTGTCGGAATCTGAGGTACGGACGATACTTATATACCACCCTGCCCTCTCATACTATGCGAGAGACTACGGATTATTTCAAGTATCGCTTGAAGATGAGGGTAAAGAACCGACTGCAGCACATTTGTCAAAGTTAATGGTCGAAATACGACAACACGGAGTCCCTCATTACATTTTTTGTCAGACACAAACACCGATCGAAGTTGTGGAAAATCTGTCAATGGATACGGGAATCCCGACTACGACGATCGATCCGATGTGTGAAGACATACTTGCTGAGATACAGCGTATCACCAACCGAATTGTGGAATGAGACTGATATCCATACAAAATCTCTCCGTTCGCTACGATGAAGCAGAAGTGCTTGATAAAGTGAACCTTGATATATGGTCCGATGATTTTTTGGGAATAATCGGTCCGAATGGAGGAGGAAAAACAACGTTGGTGAAAGCGATCCTCGGGTTGGTCCCCTATTCCGGGAAAGTCGATTTCGATGAATCGTTTCATTTGCAACAAATCGGTTATTTGCCTCAAATGCAGAGTTTTGACAAGAAGTTTCCGATGACTGTTTCCGAACTGGTGCTCGGGGGAATGCAATCAAAAAGAAAATTCACGACCGGCTATACGCGCAAAGACAAGTCGAAGGTTGACGATGCAATCTGCCTTGTCGGCGTTGACAAGGTTGCAAAACACCCCATAGATGAACTTTCTGGCGGTCAGCTACAGCGAGCGTTGCTTGCACGTGCGATCGTATCCGACCCGAAGTTGCTGATTCTCGACGAACCGGCCAATTTTGTAGACAATGAGTTTGAGCGGGCCATGTATGAAATATTAAAAGAACTGAATGATCGAATGGCAATCATAATGGTATCTCACGATGTTGGTACGATAACGAGTTTCGTAAAGAGCATCGTGTGTGTCAACAGAGATGTACATAGACACGATACTAACGATTTGACAGCAGAACTTTTGGAACATTATGACTGTCCGATCCAGATAGTGGCGCATGGCCCTGTGCCACACACGGTTCTCGGCTATCACGACAAGAAATAACTACCGGGAAAGACTCACATTCTTTTCGCTGAGAAAGGAGTCCTTCCCGGACAAAGGAAACCCGCATTGAGGGGTGAATCTTCCCTATGCGGCCGTTTTACACAAATTACTGAGGCTCGCAAACAATTCGTCGATTTTGTCAAGCATTTGCGAACGCACGAATGCATAGTGTTTTTTCACCAATGATTTGTTGTGTTTTTCCGCGGGGTTGTTCGTCATTTCGAACAATTCGTTTCTCAATGAGATCGCTTTCTGCATGATTGCAACGATAGCCTCTTTTTTATCGGCATGGAAGTAGAGAGCCATATAGCAATCCGAAACCACTTCGTTAACCAGATAATCGATATCCTTTTTAAGTTGTCTTACGCTTGCCATGGTAGATGGGATTTATGTAATATCATATTGCTCGCAAATATAGCGATTTTATCGGATATCCAGTATGACATCACCCAAAAAATCGATAATATCGCGGCTGTTCATTGCTTCGTCACCAAAGCGGTCACGGGCCTTGTCTCCTGCAGCACCGTGTATATAAACTCCTATTGCCGCCGCTTCATAAGATTCATAACCTCTGGCACGCAATCCGACAAGCAATCCGGTAAGTACATCACCACTACCTCCTTTGGCCATACCACTGTTCCCTGTCGTATTGAAAAGCAAGGGGCGACCAGCACCACATATCATCGTATGCGGTCCCTTTGCTATGACAATGCATTGCAATCGTTCTGACAACTTTTCGATACGGGTAATTTTTTCTGTTTCGTCTTTCCACTCCCCTATCAATCTTCGCAATTCACCCATGTGTGGAGTAAGGATCGAACCTTTGGGGACAAAGTGCTGCATGTCGGCATGCCGGGCAAGAATATTCAGAGCGTCGGCATCGAGTACCATCGGGAGTTGCGATGCCGAACATGCCTTCAGCAAATCAGCAAGAGCCTGTACAGATCGGACATTTTGTCCCAATCCCGGGCCACAACCGATGCAGCGATATTTTGTCAGATCATCCGGTACTTCCGAGAAGCAGTCTGACCGATCTATACTGAGCAAGGCAGAAGGCCAATTTACAGAGACTATCGTTCGTATTGATGCAGGCAGGTGGCAAGTAACCAACCCACAGCCTGAACGTAATGCTGCACCGGTAGCTAACACTGCCGCACCAGGCATGTTTCCTGAACCACAAATCAGCAGGGCGTGTCCGTATGTACCTTTGTGCGCATCGTCGATTCTGTATTTCAACAGCTTCTTTATATAATCGTTTGTCACATATTCGGATGCAAATCCTAATGATTCCGAAGATTTCCCGCCTACCCCTTGTCGTAAGGGAATTTGTATGTTGTTGTTTCCCCCGGATACAGTTTTATTATGACTCTTGCGTTTTTTTGCATCGTTGTAAATCTTAATACCAAAGATGATCGAGCTCATTGTCGAGGTACAAAAATTGGCCGCAGCAAGGTAATAATTGTGAGTCAGGAATCCCTGAATCGTAAAAAACAGGGCACCGAGAGCCATAAACAGAAATGAAGTCATGGCAATGTCGTCCGTCGATCGGGTACGGATTGTTTTCACGGCCTGAGGTACATAGCCCCAAGTAATAAGCGCTGCTGCAATTAATCCTGTGATGTCAATAAAAGTAATATTCATATACAAGAATTATTTATTTCTGGAACAGACAACATTTTATAATAATATCCATATCCGAGGCACGTTCGACCTGTCTTTTCGGGTGAAAGCAGGTTTCAAGGCTCGGAATACAAATATAGTGAAAGGCGAATGCATAGGCAAACGAAAACGAAGTTTTCAGATTTGTCTATACCGAGCCGAATCCTATATTCTCCAAATTATCGAATCCTCATGACCCGCATTTTCTCGTACCGAGACACAATAAAATAGATTAAGGGGAGGGATAAAAGTATGTTTTCTTTTCAATCGATCTGACGATTGAAAAGACAGAAGAGCCGCTCTTCAATATGTGAAAAGCGGCTCTTCGATTAAACAGCATACACTCAAGCACCGAAATTATCGTACATGATATTCTCTTCCGGTACACCGAGACTGTCGAGCATCTTGATTGCTGCCGCTGTCATAGGACCCGGTCCACAAAGATAATATTCAATGTCCTCAGGGGCTTCGTGATTCTTCAGGTAATTGTCATATATTACCTGATGAATGAATCCCGTATAGCCTGTCCAGTCATCTTCCGGCTTGGGTTCGGAAAGGGCTATATTGAATTTAAAATTCGGGAACTCTTTGGCAATCTCCTCGAACTGTTCCTCATAAAAGATCTCGCGTTTGCTGCGTGCTCCATACCAGAATGTCACAGGCACGTTCGTCTTTTCCGTTTTGAAGAGGTGGAAAATATGGGAACGCATCGGCGCCATACCCGCGCCACCACCGATAAACATTTTTTCGTTGGGTGTATCTTTCACGAAAAATTCTCCGTATGGTCCTGAAATCGTCACCTTGTCACCCGGTTTGCGTGAGAAGATATACGAAGAACAGATTCCGGGATTTACTTTCATAAAGGTGCCGGCAGCGCGATCCCAAGGCGGGGTGGCGATACGGATATTCAGCATGATGATGTTCCCTTCGGCAGGATGGTTGGCCATCGAATAGGCCCGGAACGTAGGTTCGGGATTCTTGGTAACAAGATCCCACATTTTCATCTTGTCCCAATCTTCGTGGTATTGAGAATCGACATCCATGTCGCTGAATTTGATTTCATCGTATTTAGGCACATCGATCTGGATATATCCGCCACTCCGGAAATTCAAGTTCTCCCCTTCCGGCAATTTCACAACGAATTCTTTAATGAATGTCGCAACATTGTGATTGGAAACGACCTCGCATTCCCACTTTTTCACGCCAAGAACACCTTCGGGAACATGAATTTTCATGTTCTCTCTCACTTTTACCTGACATCCCAGGCGCCAATGTTCTTTCTGTTGCTTACGGCTGAAAAAGCCGACTTCGGTCGGTAAGATATCTCCTCCCCCTTCGAGAACCTGGCATTTGCACATTCCACACGATCCGCCGCCGCCACAGGCCGAAGGAAGAAATACATTCTGGTTAGCCAACGTTGACAGGAGTGAATTACCCGTCTCTGTCGTCAACACTTTTTCTCCATCATTTATGTCTATGCTCACTTCACCCGAAGCAGTCAGTTTGGACTTTGCATACAGCAGTAAAGCAACCAACACGAGGGTTACGACCAGGAATGCGATTACTGCAACGATAATTTGTAAGGTCATCATTCTCTATCTTTCTTTACTACATTTGATTTACAACTGAATACCGAGGAAAGACATGAATGCGATCCCCATTAATCCGGTAAGAATAAAAGCGATACCCGGGCCTTTAAGCGGTGCCGGAATATTGGAATATGTGATCTTTTCCCGAATGGCAGCCATCATCAGAATCGCCAACCACCATCCGATACCGGAACCGAGACCGAATGCGGTTGCTTCGCCGATATTCGCGTAATTGCGTTCCTGCATGAAAAGTGAGCCGCCGAGAATCGCACAGTTGACAGCGATCAAAGGGAGGAATATCCCCAATTGATTGTAAAGCGTAGGACTGAATTTTTCCACAGCCATCTCAACCAATTGCGTAAATGAGGCAATAACGGCAATAAAGACAATGAAACTGAGGAAACTCAAATCTACCGATGCCAACGAAGGGCTCAACCAGGAGAGAGCTCCGGGCAACAAGAGGTACTTGTTGATAAAATAGTTCAACGGTACGGTGACGACCATCACGAAAGTAACGGCGAGACCCAATCCCATTGCAGTCTTGACATTTTTACTGACGGCAATGTATGAACACATACCGAAAAAGTATGCGAACACCATATTGTCGATAAAGACCGAACGGATAAAAATATTCAACATGCTTTCCATATCTCAATCTCCCCTATTTTTCGATTAAGTCTTTATTTCTGCTTCTATGTACCCAAATAATGACACCGACGATTATCAAAGCCATCGGCGGGAGCAACATCAGGCTGTTGTTCATATACCCGTGCTCATAGCACCACTGAGGGATTACCTGATATCCCCAAAGCATTCCCGACCCGAATAATTCGCGGAAAAAAGCAATGATTATCAGTATCATACCATATCCGGCGCCATTCCCGAGTCCATCCAGAAACGCCGGCCACGGTTTGTTGCCAAGTGCGAAAGCTTCGACACGTCCCATAATGATACAGTTGGTGATAATCAGTCCGACAAATACGGAAAGCTGTTTGCTTACATCATATACGTAGGCTTTCAATACCTGATCGACCAGAATAACCAACGTAGCGATAACCACCAACTGAACAATAATCCGAATACGAGAAGGTATTCCCTTCCGCAGGGCGGACATGATGAGGTTCGAAAATGCCGTAACGACCGTTACCGACAAAGCCATCACAAAAGCCGGTTTGAGTTTGGCAGTTACGGCCAGTGAAGAACAGATACCAAGAATTTGGACGATCACCGGGTTGCTTGCACTCAACGGGCCCAACAGCAACTTCATGTTTTTAGCCGAAAACATCGGCTCTCTCTCCTTCTTACTCATTGTTTTCACTGTTATTTGTTTCGTTTGAGATCACGGTTTGTGCAGCGGCTTTCTGCTTTTCGATATATGGCAGATAATCCGACAAACACTCTTTAAGCATGGATTCCACCCCGCGGCTGGTAATCGTACCCCCCGACACGGCATCGACTGCATTGATGTC
>CASDWR010000131.1 GCA_949284665.1 uncultured Rikenellaceae bacterium
ACATCAGGACAATTGATCAGTTGGCAGGCCGACTGGCATCACAAATCGAAGCCGATTCAAGCACTCTGTATCGTTGGCTTGCCAGTGACTCAGTAGCTCAAAATTACGGATTCACTGCGGAATCGTTCATCGCCATGTTTATCCCGAACACCTATCAAGTCTATTGGACTATCTCACCCGAAGCACTGCTCAAACGGATGAAACGGGAATATGACCGGTTCTGGACACGGGAACGCGAAAATTGTCTCTCACGTACTGGACTTTCGAAAATCGAGGTTTCGATATTGGCATCCATCGTATCGCAAGAGACCGAGAAAGCAGACGAGATGCCTGTCATTGCAGGTGTTTACATCAATCGGCTGCGACGCAACATGTTGCTCCAGGCCGACCCCACTGTAAAATTCGCCGTCGGTGATTTTACTCTCCGACGTATTCTCAAAAAACATCTGCGCATCGACTCTCCATACAATACATATCTTTATCCCGGATTGCCGCCGGGCCCTATTTGCATGCCCTCGATTGCGGCCATCGATGCCGTACTCAACTATCAGGAACACGACTGGTTATACTTCTGTGCCAAAGGGGATTTCTCGGGATATCATAATTTCGCACGTACGCTGACGGAACACAATCGAAACGCCCGCGCCTATGCCCGGTCATTGGACAAAGCAGGTATCCGCTAAATCTTTCCACACGATGGCGGGTTCTCCCTCATCGCATTCCCAAAATGGTTTCGGGTAAAACATTTCCGCCGAAAACCGACTGTCCCGGATAAAACAATTCGTGATGCAATTCGCTGAACGGAGAATCGTCTCAAAAACTGAATTTAACGCCTCCCATCACATTGATTCCCAACAGCGGATAATGGTTGTACCGATAAATCCGTTGGTTGAGCAGATTGTCGCCCGCCACGAAAATACCCAGTTTACGGCTCATACTATAATCCAGGATTAATTTCAGATTCACACTTGTCGGCACTTTTTCGGTGGCGAGATTCATCAATTCATCGCAAGCCATAAAGTAACGTGTCCCAATCACCTCGGCATCCACAGCGATCCCGAAACGTTGCCGATAACGGTACTCCGCACCGGCATTTACCTCGAACAAAGGTATTCCCATCCCATCCTTACTCAAACCGTGCGAGAACCCGACAACCAGATTCGCTTTTCCCCCTGCCCGGAAATTCAATCCGGGAGCGATCAAAAAATTCGTACTGGCTCCGAATTCCAACACATCGACCTGATTGTCTTCAGAGACAGTAAACTGCATTCCGTTACCCCATAAGGCGTTGACAAAATAATGATAGTCTTTGGTCACATCGAAGCCAAAAAACAGATCATACGAGAAGAACGATCCGGCAGCACCGCGCGCACCTACCCGGCCTTCAATACCATGGGGATTTTTACCATACGTACCGGTCAACACATAAGGGTTTTCGCGAACCAATGCCCGATAGCTGCCATCCCCTACATCCCCGGTAAACACCAGATATGGAATAAAACTGTAAATCGCATCATAGGAGAACCGTATGTCCGGATAAAAATACATGCGTCCATCGTTCAACAGACAGTCATACACTATCTTGACACCTGCTTCTATCTTGATGTCGTTCGCCGTGAACGCATATTTCGGGAAAAGACGGAATCGCCAATTCTCATAGGCATCCAGCCGTTTTGTCCCTACCCGACTTTCAAAAGAGGCTTCAAATAAACCCAACCCGCCGAGCATATTCTTGCCTAATGTTCCGGACACCTTCAAATCGTTTTGCCCGGATCCATAAGCATCAAAACAGTCGTACGACAAACCGACGGCATAATTCATCCGGGTAAGATCAGCAAATCGATCCGCAAGCACTACCTTGCCGCCAACCGCATTGTACCACAATTCATTCCTCACATATTCAACCGTAGTTTCGGGCAAATCGAACTCACCATAAGGGGTAAAAAGCGAATTATCATAACGCAATTCTCCATTTAACTCCATACGACCGACACGGGTTCGAAAGTAACCGCCGACACGGTTTTCCATTTGAGTCATCGGACGAGAGATACTCCGATCGGTCTCGATATCGGCCCAAATACCACGATGGTTCAGATAAAGACCGGCATCGCTGTCCGATGAAAACCGTCTCGTTGCATAAACATCCAACAACGACTCCCATGGAAATCCGACCCCGGCCCTCAGGAAAAAAGGTAATGCAGGATGGTATTCCGATGTACTGATACTCACTGGACCTATCGGCTCCGCAGTAAAACCCGTTTTCCAGGGAGAGGGAGAAATGGAATAGGATATCTCGGGTCGAAGTGCTACCGTATCGATCATCTGGGGCGAAAAATTGAGTTTCCGAGCCATCCCGATTGTCGGTTTGTATTCGTTCGTCACTTCGATTCTTTTAGAAAAATCGGCCTTATCCTGCCCGAAGATGCTACCCGAAGCAATCATTGCCAGCAGCATGGTTGGCAACACATATCGACCTGTCGCTTTCATAATTATTTCAGTTCGGAGATTTTACGTTTTGCCTCGTCAACGATTCCATCGTCGACAGGCACATAGCCATCCACGATACTCTGGTAGGTGGCTCGAGCTTGAAAAGCATCCCCCATCCGGGCATAAATATCGCCCAATGTAAGGAATGCCTTCCCCAACCAATAACTACTGGGAGGGTTTTGATCTGCAAATGCGTATACCGCTTTCTCCGCATCATCGTATCGCCCGGCAACATAATCAGCCTCAATAACACGGTATGCGGCCTCCGCGCCCTCGACCGTCTGCACATTACCCGCAAGTTCCCGGTAAAGTTCCAACGCTTTCCCCGTTTCACCCATTCCGGCACTGGCTTTGGCCTTGGCAAACTTGGCAGAACGGATTAGTTCATCGCTCTCCCCTTCTGTCAATATCGTATCTGCCACTTCGACAATTGAAGACAGATCACCTATTTGCACCACGGCCTTCAATTGACCTTCACGAGCCTCAGCCCGTGAAGCCGCATCTTCGCTTCTAAGGGCAATCCATTCGTATGCTTCGGATGCCCGTGCCCATTCGCCGAGCTCCATGGCAAGCGTTGCCAAATGACGGTAACCACGCATAGAATAATCGTTGCCCGACAACCGGGATAGTTGATCGAAACGTTCGTAAGCCGTACGACGTTCTCCAACAGCCATTGACGCCTCACCCGAATAATAAAGTGCAGCGGGCAGGTACGAACCTTTGGGATACTCTTCTACATAACGGTCCAATGCCTCGACCGCACGGGATGCATCTCCCGACAGGTAAATCCGCTGCGCAGCCGCATAGGCCAATGAATCGCGTTGTCTACCGCTCATATCCGTTTCATAACCTATTTCACGGGCATAAGCGAAATAACCGTTCACGTCATTCTTGTTGACATAAATGCTTCGTATGACGGACATGGCACCGCGTGCGGCATCGGAATAAGGTTGCTCCTCCACGATCATTTTGTAATATTGGAGTGCACGGTCATTGTCATTCAGGTTCTGGTAAATCAACCCTAAATCGGCCAATGCCGCATAACGACGGGGAGAAGAGGGGTAATCTGCCACAAAGGTCTGCAAGGTCTTTGCCCCTTGCGAAAATTTTTCCTGTGCAATATAGGTGCGTCCCAACTCATACATGGCTGCTTCCGCATACTCGGTCCCATCCGTTGCGATGATTTTCTCCAAACTTTCGATCTTGCGATCGACACGGTCAACCATTCCCAACATCATGGCTCGCTGCCAAGCGGAATAGTGTCGTTCGTCGGTCCCGATGGCTGCCGCACGATCATAATAACCGATCGCACTCCAGAACGATCGTTCGGCATATTCAATATCACCTCGCCGGTTGAGTGCATCGGCACGGAAACTGTCCTCTTCATCGTAACGAGCCAAAAAGTCATCGAACCACTCCCGTGCCTTTTCCATATTCTGCTGGTTGAACCAACCATATGCCGTATTGTATCTGGCGATCAAGTTCTCGGCCTCACTTTGAGGCGACAATTTGATATAGTTCTCATACTTGCGGCACGCTTCCGAAAAACGCCCTTGCCGATACAGGATCTCTCCCTGCCAAAAACCGGCCAGTGCCGTATATTTGGCATTGAAACGGTGGCGCAACGACTGGTCCAACATGGAATATGCCGTTTCAAGATCCCCTTCGTTATAACATTCCAAAGCACGGAAATAGGTGATTTTCTGAAGTGCTGCTTTCACATTATTATCCGGGTTGGGCATTGCAGTGATAGCCCGGTAAGCCGCATCGAAGTTGCGCGAATTGTAATAGGCGGCGATCAGGTATTCCCGCACCTGTGCCACATGGGGAGACGTCGGATAGAGCGACAGGTAACGGTTCAATACATTGATGGCCTCATTGAAATAGCCGCCACCAAGTTCGTACTGTAACTTACCGTAATTATAAAGGGCATCTTCGCTGATCGTCTCATCGTATCCGGCAACGGAAGCGATCGAAAACGACTGCATCGCCCGGTTCTTGTCACCCAGTTGCAAATAGCAGTCGGCCAAATGATAGCTGGCATTCTGCGACAAACGATCGTCGGGACCGCACGTCTTGGAGAGATACCGTTCGGCATCGGCATAATTGCCAAGCATATAATTCGAGAATCCACACATGTAATTCTCCTCACGCCCCATCTGACCACCCGCTTTTTCATACATGGCCACATACCGTGCCGCCTCTTCCCAGTCGGCTCTGTGAAACCACGACACACCCATCATCCGCATGATCTCCTGAGCTCTATGTCCAACGGCCGATGCGAGAATCCGATCACCGTTCTCAACTACATACGGATAATTTCCGCGAGAAAATTCGATTTGCAACAGATAGAACGGCACGACACGTTTGTATGTATCGTCATCGGCAATCGAAGAAAAAAATTTGGCTGCCGACTCATAAGCCCCCTTCCGGTAATCTGCATATCCCATACAATATTGAGCATGAGAATAGTAAGGACTTCGATAATCGACCTGTACGAGATATGGATAGGCTTTGTCGTAACGCTCTTGTGCAAAAAGTGCGTATCCCATTTTGAAATGGAACTCGTCCTGTTCGTTGCGATCGAATCCTTTCGGATCGACGGCATAATAACGATCTGCAGCCCTTCCAAAATCCTTCTCTTCGAAAGCTCTGTTGCCAAGGCGAAACTGTACCCGTGACGTATATACCGATCCTGGATACCGGTTCAGAAAAGACTCAAGCAAATCGTCTGCATCCGATCGCCCGGCCTCATCGGCACAAACAGCTATCCAATAGTCCAACTCAAGCGATTCCCCTTTGCGGTCACGCTCTCTCCGATCCTTGATTTCCGAGAATTCACGGTAGGCTTCGGCATATCTTCCCGAGTTGTACAACATTTCACCCCTTTCAAGGAGATTTCCGTATCCGGGATTTTGTCCATGGAGGGTAAACGGGACCAAAAGCAGGATCCATATTCCCGTCCAGCTCAAAAAAGTTCGCATGGCAACCATTTTCGTTCTCTGGGCAAAAATACAAAAAATAGCTATATTTCCCCATTTCGGGAACGATTATTGTTTCCCTTTCGGAGGAAATATTCGAATAAAAACACTATTCATATGGAAAAGATATCGATCAAATGGGTCGAAGGCGACAAGTTCGTTTCCGACAAGGAGACACTCCCGCCGGACGAACTCCCGCCGAAGTCGCTGATGCTGTTTGCGGCAGCCGAATGCGCCGGTCAGACAGCCGTGGCGCTGATCGAAAAATCACATGCACAATTCGA
>CASDWR010000132.1 GCA_949284665.1 uncultured Rikenellaceae bacterium
TCTTTCGGATGATGCGAAAAAAGAGCTGCCACCCCGGCATAATCGCGATGCGGTGATCCCGTTTTATAATCGACAATCCTGATCCGGCCATTGTCGAGAAGATCGATCCTGTCTGCTTTGCCGCCGAAGCGCACATCGTATTCCGGACCGTCTGGAGCCCAGTTGACACGACAACCGATCTCCTTCTCAAGGTAAAGAATACGGAATCCCTCAATGTGTGCATCATACGGCAGTACGGCATCGTTGATATAGCGGCATACGGTTTCGGAGGCCAGATACAAATCTCCTTCATACTCCTCAGGTGCCACACGTTCCCCGTTGAATATCTCTTCGTTTACAGCCTGTACCACACACTCTCGCACCCGATCGGTGCCGATTAGGGCCAAAATTTGTTTTTGAGGCTCCGACATTCCGATCAGAGGTGTATACAGCAGCTCCATGGCCCGATGCAATATTGTTCCGAACATAGGCAAGTCGATTTCTTCCGCAAGAGACTCTTCTCGCCTCAGGCCTAAAATCGTCATGAAATAGAATTTCAGCGGACATTCCAAATAAGCATAAAATGAGGTCGGAGTCAACCTTTTGGTGCCGGAGACTGTATAATCATGCAGACGGCGCATCACTTCTTTGTCTTTAGGAACTTCTATCGGGCGTGTCCCCGACAGATTCACATCGATCCCCGCTTCGCGACGGATAACCTTGTGGGGTGATTCGTATTCGAGTTGATAAATGTAACGACTCTGTTCCCCGGAACTGTTCTCATCGCTTTTCGAATTGTAAACAAGATCTACACGCCGGGCTCGTTGAAGTAAACGGTAAAAATAATAGGCATATACTCCATCGTGGTCTTGACGTGTCGGCAACCCGTAACCTACGCGCAAACTGTACGGAATGAACGAAGAGGTTCCCGCAGGGTTTCCGGGAAACGAATCGTCATTCATCGACAGAATCAGTATGTTTTCAAAGTCGAGATTACGGGTTTCGAGAATTCCCATGATCTGAACACCTTCGAGTGGTTCGCCCTTATAGGGAATGCGTATCGGTTGCAATGACCGGCGTATAAGTGATGTAAAAGTTAAGATATCAATATCTTTATCGCAATTTATCAGAGAATTATATAGTTTCCTAAGGTGTTCCGTTATTACATTGAAGAATTCCGAATGTATCTTCCCGTCACGAATATTCTCCTTTTCGACGGGTCGATCGGCCACCTCTTCTATCACCTCAAAGAGGTAGTGCAGGAAATCCGTCCAATGATCATATACACGGAATATTTTACCGATCAATCCTTCGTCCGCATCGAACATGGACTTTGGGACATAGACCAGCGATTTGTTCACGATCTCCTTTATTAGGTCATCCGTCCTGTTTCCGTATCTTGTACGCACATAGGGATGGGTCAGCAAACCGGTCACATCATTGTGATAAAATACGAAACCTCCCCTTTTTTCTCTCGCATGGCTCCGTAGGATCATCAAACGTTCCACAAAACTGTATGCGAGACTCTGGCGCAAGGGGTATCCCATCGTGACATTGAATTTATCCACACATTCCGGCATCGAATACAACAACGGGACAAGCAGCCGTTCGTCCGTTAACACGATAGCAGTCTCTTTGCCAGGCCTTTTACCCGTACGGCGATACAAGTCGTTCAAGAATACTGAAGCATATTTACACTGAAGCGAATCGGAAGCAACGGAAACAGCCGAAATCGTTTTATTGCCGATAAAAGTATTCGTTGGCAGGTCGAAACGCGTCATAGGCTTGAAGCGCGCGATATTGTCGCGAATGAAAAGACCTGCCTCCTGTTGAGTGTTGTTCACATAATAGTCATCGTAATCCCAGAAGAAATCGACATGGGTCGTATTGTCCAACCAGGAGAAAAGTACCTTCTCGCATTCGGAAAGCGCATTGAATCCCACGATCGCAAAATGTTTTTCCCACGGTATTGTCTCGCCTCTTTTTATTTTTTCGGCTGCCATGCGATGAATCATACCAACATAGCCGCATCCCATGCCGAGTAATTTTTCCCGAAACCGCCGGTATATTTCTGCCAATGTGCGCCATATGGAAATGAAATCCCTTTTTTGTCGGGAATAGTCGGTCTCCAACCCGAATGTATTCCAGAATCTTGATATTATATTACGCTGGTTTTCGGTCAAGTACGCAAAATCATCTTCTATGTTTCTCAAGTCTCGGATATTCGAGAAAAGCATCTCCGCATCAATCATATACTTGTCGATCGCATCGAAATCATTGAGCAACATTTCA
>CASDWR010000133.1 GCA_949284665.1 uncultured Rikenellaceae bacterium
AGGCGGTATAATAGAGTGTTTCCACATTTTTCACACTGCAACCCGAAGCATCCACGCAAGCCTGTTGGCCAGGTACGAGCATCGAAAGCAATCGATCCTCCCTATCATAAAGGCCCACACTTCCAGAGACAAGAGTAGTAAGGCTTTTACCGCCATCGTCACTGACACAGAACTCCGTACCGAACACCTTGACTTGGGCCCAACCGGTATGTACGATAAAAGGCCTGTTCTCTTCACGCGCCACCTTAAAATAGGCGCGTCCGGATACCGACACCTCTCGTGAACCATCCGTAAATGAGACCGGATACTCCAATCGTGAATCGGCATCGAGATAGACGATCGTCCCGTCCGCGAGTTCCAGATTGTAATTTACCCCACGAGGTACTATCAACGTGTGCCGAGCGATCGTTCTCGGTGTTTCGGTTACCGTCGATTCTTTTTCAGCGATATCTTGCCTCGGGAACCCTGTTTTTGTTTTCTTGTAGGAAAGCATGTAACCGGCACTACACGAGTCGACTATGGCATTACCTTCGGCAAGGGGTTGAGCTATAGTCAGATCACCAAGTTCGATACATTCGCCCGTACTGAGTACCAAACGGGCCGACGTACTGTTATGGGTGATTTCCTGATGTTGATTACGGTGGTTGTGCAACTCGACCGCCAAGACGCCCGCGATCACGATCAACGGCACCAATACGGCGGCATAACCGATACACCGGCGTACCAGGGACCGTTTTCGAAGATTCCTTTTCTCCTCAGCACGACGAATCGTGCTATTGAAATCGCTTCGAGCCACACAATCGGTATACCGGTTCAGGCGTTCGAGAAGATCTGATTTTTCGCAAAGTCGTTCGTAAATTGCACGGTTAGTCTCCGACGCGGCGATCCATGTCCGGAGCATTCGGGCCTCTTCCGGTGTGATTTCTCCGGTCAACTCCTTTTTTATAAGGTCGGCGATTTTAAGTTTATCAGTCATTTCGAGGCAGTTATTTTGAAGTCAGGTTCCATTCCATTATTTTCCGTAATTTTTTCACAGCCCGTACCCGATGATTTTTCACTGTATTGGTAGCGATATGAAGCATTTCACCGATTTCCCGATAGGACTTCCCCTCGATTGAGAGTTCCAGCACCTTCCGGCATTCGGCAGGCAACGACCCGATAGCGGCGATCAGTTGACGTTCCACTTCCGTTTCGACCACGAATTCGACCTCTTCCCTCTCCGACATCAATTTCTCCTGCATGCGGGCCATCTTATGAGTCGTCAGGCTCTCACGTTTAAGATAATTGAGCGAAGCATTGCGCACTGAAATATATAAGAACGAACGGATGGAATAGCGATCATGAAAATTGTCGTGCAAACACCACAACGCCACAAACACATCCTGAACGATATCGGTTGCTGCATTCTCGTTTTTCACATATCGAAATGCGTACATGCACAACGGACAAAAGAAGGTTTCATATACCTTTCTGAAAGCCCATTCCTCACCTTTACAAAAACAACTTGCAAACCGATCTTTCATCTGTTCCGTTTTCGCATACCATATCCATCCCCGACAAAAGTAAATAAAACTTTTCGAAATACAGGTATCCGTTCGATCCGATTCCATCATTTTTCGGCCGGATCGATTTTCCCGTGCAATATTGCAACTCGGGGAATTTCATCTTTTGCGATCGATTTGTCGGGAAGGACAGATCGATGAATCCGGGTAAAACAGGCCTTTTGATGCATTTATGAAATTTTTCAAACAGAAATTCGGACTATTTTGATATCGGATCCGAAAAAAAATTCGTCACTTTGTCGAACTCGACACACGAAAATGTTTTCGAGTCGGAGACTTCTACACAAAGATGAAACAACCAAACAAACCGAATCATTTATGAAGACACTGAAACCTCTATTCGCAACACTCTTTGCGACCATGCTCTGTATTGTTCCACTCTTCGGTCAGCGGGTCAAATACACGGTCAACGAATCGTGGCGTTTTTCGTCGACAGCAGGAACGGATGCCATATCGACGACATACGATGATTCGCAATGGGACATAATCCATATCCCCCATACATGGAACAATCTGGATTGCAAAGACGAGGTTCCCGGCTACCGTCGTGGAACGGGTTGGTATCGCCGGACCATCGCGGTGCAGAATCCTTACGAAAATGGCAGGACTTACCTTTTCTTCGAAGGAGCCAACCAAACGACCGATCTCTACGTAAATGGGCAGAAAGCCGGACATCATGAAGGCGGCTACACGGCATTCTGTTTCGATATCACGTCACTCATCGTCCCCGGGGATAATCTTTTTGCCATTTGTGTCGACAACAGTCACAATCCCGATATTCCACCGCTTTCAGCCGATTTCACCTTTTTCGGCGGTATTTATCGCGATGTTTATCTTATCTACACGCCGGCGATTCACATCTCGACCACCCATTATGCATCGAGTGGGGTCTATGTTTCGACGCCCGAAGCAGACACCGATCATGCCCGCATTGAAATCCGCAGTTTGCTCGACAATGGCACACCAGACAAGGCGAAAGCCACGCTTGAAAATCGGATCATCGATTCGGAAGGACGAGAAGTGGCAACAGACATCGCTTCCGTGAAATTACCTGCCGATGCAAAGCATTTTCCCGTAACCGTTTCACTCGATCTTCCTTCGCCCAAGTTGTGGGACATCGATTCCCCAAACCTTTACCTGGTCCGCACCCGTCTCCTTGATTCCGATGGCAACGTACTCGACTGCGTTGTAAATCCCTTGGGAATACGCTCATTCCGTTTCTCTCCCGACGAGGGTTTCTTCCTCAACGGACGGCATGTAAAATTGATGGGAACGAACCGCCATCAGGATTATCTCGATTTGGGGAATGCGCTGCGTGACGAGATGCACGTCCGCGACATAAAATTGCTTCGTGACATGGGGGGAAATTTCCTGCGCATATCGCACTATCCACAGGACCCCGTCATTATGGAAATGTGCGACAAGTCGGGGATTGTATCCTCCGTGGAGATTCCGGTAGTGAATGCCGTCACCCTCAGCGATGCTTTCAAGGAGAACTGTCTCAACATGACACGCGAAATGATCTACCAAAGTTACAATTCTCCTTCGGTAATCATGTGGACCTACATGAATGAAGTGATGCTCCGTCCACCCTACGGGTCAAATGATTCTCAACAGACAAAAGAAACTTATGCACGTGGCCTTTACGACATTGCTTCAGCCATCGAAAACGAAATACGCTCCATAGACCCGTCCCGTTACACGATGCTTCCCTGCCACTCCAATTCGAAAGTCTATATCGAAACGGGGATCGCATCACTGCCTCGCATACTGGGATGGAACCTTTATAACGGATGGTATGGGAACTCCTTCGATGGTTTCGAAAAGACATTGGACAAATTGCATGCTCTTTTCCCCGAACAATCGATTATTGTAACCGAATACGGTGCGGATACGGATCCACGCCTTCATTCGTTTGATTCGGAAAGGTTCGACTTTACATGCGAATACGGCAACCGTTACCACGAACACTACATCCCGCAGATTTTGGCCCGTGATTTCGTGGCAGGCACCACAATTTGGAATTTGAACGATTTCTTCTCCGAGTCCCGTGGCGATGCCGTACCGAAGGTAAACAACAAAGGAATTACCGGGACCGATCGGGAACGCAAAGACATCTACCATCTTTACCGAACCTACTTGTTGGACCAACCTGTAGTGTACATTTGCGGTGCGACATGGGAAACGCGAGGTGGATCCGGAAATGGATTTTGTACGCAACCGGTACGGATATATACGAACCTCGAACAGGTGGAACTGATCCACAACGATCAGAGTCTCGGGACACTTCCCGTAACGGGACACGCTGTTTCATTCGATGTTCCATTCACCGATGGGAAAAACCGTCTTGAAGCTATTGCAACAACTCCGGACGGCAAAAAAATTCGCGACTTTTTCTCCTGCGATTTCCATTTGACCCCCGATCGCTTCAATGGAGCCGCTCCTTTTGAGGAGATGAACGTGATGCTCGGTTCGCGCCGCTTCTTCGAAGATCGGACGGCTGAAATGATCTGGATACCCGAACAGGCATATAAACCCGGTTCGTGGGGATATGTCGGAGGGGATAGTTTCCGTACCAAAACACGCCACGGGTCACTTCCTGCCAGCAATATTGATATTCTTGGTACGGGAGACGATCCGATTTTTCAGACGCAGCGCGTAGGGATCGAATCATTCCGGGCCGATGTCCCCGACGGACTCTATTCGATATATCTATATTTGGCCGAACTCACCTCGGACACCCAGCGCGAACAGGTAGCTTACAATCTTGGCAACGACGCCATCGCATCGGGAGCCATTGAACGCGTATTCGACGTTACGATCAATGGGACACCGGTACTCCGCTCGTTCAATCTCGCTCGGGAATGCGGAGCTGAACGCGCCGTAATCAAAAAATTCGTCGTAGAGGTTTCGGACGGGAAAGGTTTGAATATCGTTTTCACACCGCACAAAGGAGAACCGATTCTGAACGCTATCCGTATCTATCGAAATTACTGACAGATATTTGCAGCAAGGGGA
>CASDWR010000134.1 GCA_949284665.1 uncultured Rikenellaceae bacterium
CCGAAGCGGATGGCGCGATCATGTGTGCTGCGGTTGCCGACTACACGCCCGAAAATGTCAGTCAGGTCAAGATCAAGAAAAGCGACGGGGAATTGTATATCCGTTTGAAACGTACCCGCGACATAGCAGCTGAACTGGGGGCAATAAAAGGGGATCGGATATTGGCTGGATTCGCACTCGAAAGCGACCATGAGATGGAAAATGCCCGGGCAAAGCTGCAAAAGAAACGGTTCGATTTCGTAGTGCTCAACTCGCTGAATGACAAAGGTGCCTGCTTCGGTACGGATACCAACAAAGTGACCATCCTCTCACCCGACGGCTCGACAGACAGCTATCCGCTTGAAAGCAAACGGGCTGTTGCCGGCCGGATCGCTGATCGTATGGAACGGCTTCTTGCCGAACGTCCTTGTACGAACGACAAGCGAAATCACGAATCATGCTGACGAAACTATCGGTCGAGAACTATGCGCTGATCGAGAAACTCGATCTGGAATTGACACCCTCCCTGAACATCATTACCGGCGAGACGGGGGCAGGTAAATCCATACTGCTCGGAGCGCTGGGACTGATTCTCGGCAATCGAGCCGATGTCGCTGTACTGAAAGACCATTCAAAAAACTGCATCGTCGAAGGTTCATTCGACATTGCGAGGTATCGGTTGCAACCCTTTTTCGAGGAAAACGATATCGATTACGACGATACGGTCATTATCCGCAGAGTTATTACACCCGCAGGCAAAAGCCGTGCTTATGTCAACGACCTGCCTGTCCAACTCAATACGCTGCGGGATTTGGCGAATCATCTGATCGATATTCACTCTCAACACCAAAGCCTGATGCTCTCCGATGAAGAGTTCCGAATCGAGGTACTCGACCGGATCATCAACCGGCCTTCGCTTTCCGAGACATACCGTTCGGCATTCCAGGCATTGGAGGAAACGGAACGCCGGCTTTCCCTCCTGAAGGAAGAGACGGAACGCAACCGAAAGGAGGAAGAGTTCATCCGTTACCAATACGACCAGTTGGCCGCCGCCAAGCTACACGCCGGAGAATTGGCTGACCTCGAACAGGAACAACGAGAACTGGCCAATGCTACACAGATCCAGGAAACTCTCGGAGGGGTTGTCCGACAATTCGACGAAGATGATGCAGGCATTCTTCCTCGCCTGAAAGAGATTCTGCATGATCTCCGACACATCGGCGATGTATATGCCGGAAGCCGCGAACTGGCAGAAAGGATTGACAATACATACGTCGAATTGAAAGAGATCGACCGTGAACTTACGGCAGAGGCGGGACGGATCGAAGCGGATCCGGGGCGCCTGGCAGCAGTAGAAGGGAGGCTCGACACGATCTACTCATTGCTGCAAAAACATCGTGTCGACAACGTGGAAGCTTTGATCGAGTTGGAAAAGAGCTTGGCCGACAAACTGCATCTTATTACCGGCAGCGACTCGGAAATCGCCGAACTGGAGAATGAGATCGCTGCAAAACGTATTGCAGCCGAAAAGGTTGCAGCCGAGTTGACCTCGGAACGCAAAAAAGCCGGAGATAATCTGGCTGCTGGTATCGGTGACATACTCAAGAAGCTCGGGATGGGTGAGTGTCGTTTTTCCTGCCAAATCGAACGGTTACCTGAATTGTCGGCAAGTGGAGCCGACCGCATCCGTTTTCTGTTTGCATCCACTCCCGAAGCCTCTCCGCAATCAATTGACAAAATTGCTTCGGGTGGCGAACTTTCGCGCGTAATGCTCGGTTTGAAAGCGATCGTAGCCAAAAGTTCGCTGTTGCCCACCATTGTTTTCGATGAAATCGACACAGGGGTGTCGGGCCGCATTGCGGATGCTATGGGAGAGATTATCGCCTCATTGGCTGAAAGTATGCAAGTGGTCAATATCACCCACCTGCCACAAGTCGCTTCGAAAGGTAAAAACCACCTTCTGGTCTATAAAGAGAACGTCAACGGCAAAATCCAGACCTGTATCCGTCGTCTTACTCCGGACGAACGGATCGCCGAAATCGCAAAAATGCTCAGCGGGAGCAGCGTTACGGATGCCGCACGCACGCAAGCCGAATCCCTGTTAGGCCTTCGATAAAGTCCACATCTCGGTTGACAGAGGACACGGAGTTGGAGCGCAAACATTCAGAGACGTACGAATACCGGGAAAGTTTAAGAGACCGGAGAAGTGAAAGGAGAAGAACCGATAGCGGTACGGGGAGGGGAAAAACGATGACTCTCGTTAACGGTTCCCGTCTTCCGGCCGTTTCGACCGATGAGTCTGGATGAAGGACAACACTTTCTCCGATGTCAGTTCCCGTTTCGCATCTCTCCCGATCCACCGGGCAGTCGGATCGACACTCTCGGCCAATCGAGATGCCGTATCGGTTGCCAACGCGTTCAAAACCATGTTGCGTTTACCAATCTGCCTTAAGGCCCAATCGACCGCTTTCTTCACAAAGTTGCGGGGGTCCATGGCATATTCCACGATCAAGGGCAGAAAAGCCGCAAAGGTCTCATCCGATGCACTTTTATCCGATACGGCCAACGTGGCGACCAGAACAAAAGCAGTTCGTCGGACAAATTCGCGTTCATCCGAGGCATACTCCTGAATCTTCGTATAAGCCAATCCCGAATAGCGGAAAAGATTGGAGCAACACTGATCGCACAAGTCCCACGAATCGAAATCCTTTGTCCATGCATCCATCATTTGCGGATCGACCTGCAGGGGATCCGCAATCATCGTCGCCAGCAGTCGTGCTTCATGCATGCCTGTTTGCCATAGTGCCAGTGCAAGGGCATGATCCTTCCCTGTTTCCCGGGCTTTTGTCCTCAACAAGGGTATGGGTATACCAAAGGCACAATCAGTGCGGATCGCGAAACGTGCCATTTTTTTCACATACCCTGAATTCCTATTCGATTCCAACCAACCGATCAATTGTCCCAGTCGTTCCATATACAGGTTCCATATTCAGTTTCCGACAGACTGCCTCGCATCCGACACAGGGATCCTCGAAACGGATAGCCTCCATACCCAACGAACGGGCTACTGACACATTGCCTGCCCTGTCATCCACAAATAAAGACTCTTGCGGACGGATGCCATACCGTTCGAAGAGAATCCGGAAGAATGCCTCATCTGGTTTGCGGCAGTGTTCGTTGCAAGAGACTACCACTCCATCGAAAAAACGGAACACATCGAAACGTCGGATACGATCGTAAAATTCACGAGGCATGTTCGAAAGCACATAAAGAGCGTATCCCTCATCGGACAAAGCCCGGATCAAAGCGACCACAGGGTCAGACTCAACCAATGATTCTCCCAACCGAACGATTTCACTGTTTACCCGATTGGGGCTCCAACCGCACAGTCGGGCGATCTCCTCGGCCACTTCATGTTGCGTAACCGATCCCGCATCAAATGCACGCCAGCATGCCGGAATCTCCCCATTGTTCAGAAACGAAAAAAAAGACTTCTCTATCTGTTCCCTATCGTTTTTTCGACGCACCAGAACGACTCCGGACAAATCAAAAACCACATTTTTCAACACACTGTTCCGCATAACCCGGCTCAATTTCTACTATTCGGCCTGTTCCACAAAAATAACCCGTTCCCGTAAAAAAACAAAAACACCGACCATCCCTTGCTTCCGACCCTTTTCAAAAACGGTAAAAACAGACCCTGCCTGTCTACCGCGTCCCTTCCCTCGACACAAGGGGCCTTTCTCTCCAAAAATGCCTCCTTTCCCTTTCTGACACGAGTATATTGAGAAGGACCCTTTAACTCATTGTCCAAAGGCCACTAAAAATACACGGCCATCTATTCACCTTGGCAAAAAAGCGATTGTGATCCCGCTCCTCCCCCTTGCCTGACACGAACAGACATACCCATTTATTATAATAGCAGAAGGGAATCTCCCCCAATGTTTGGGAGACTCCCTTCATATTGAAAAAACGTTGGTACTGCTATTTATCGGCCAACACGGAAGGAGCGACATAAACCCGAGCGGCAAGTTCCTTGTCGATCATATACTGACCGAGTTTGTTGTCTCCCACCATCCGGAACTGATCGATAAGATCTCGGGCATTCTCTTCCTCCTCGACTTGCTCATCCACGAACCAAGTCAACATATTCGAAGTAGCATAATCGTTCTCCTCAGCGGCCAACCGGTATAAACTGTCGATCATGGCGGTTACTTTCTGCTCGTGAGCCAAGGTGTCTTCGAATGCAGCGAGAGGCGACGCCCAAACAAGGGGAACTTCGGCAATCGGAGCAAGTTTCACTTCGGCCCCACGCGAAAGCAGATAATTCATGAGTATCTCGGCATGTGCCTGTTCCTCCTGGAACTGAACACGAAACCAGTTCGCTACGCCTTTGAGACCTTTGTTCGAGGCATCCATCGACATCGAAAGATAAAGATATGCAGACCAAAGTTCCGCATTGATTTGCGCGTTGATCGCGTCTTGCATTTTTTTACTTAACATGACTTCTATTTTTTTAAGTTATTACTATTCTATTTTCTTTCTCGTGAGGCAAAAATAATAAAACTTTTTCGTCCCCGACTCAAAAAAAGGCAATTCGGCCTTTATATTTTTTTATGTTCTCATAAGGAAAACCTATGGCAATTCAAAAGAGCGGTACAAAATCATTTTCCGAAGGGTAATCGAGGGCAATTGATATAACGTGGGCACAACAGCCTTACAGTAGCAATACCCCAAATTTAAAAAAGCTTGGGAAGGAGTGAAAGATTCCGCGAACGAAAGGAGTCCAATATAAGCAATCTATCCCGGGGCCACCCGTATCTGCAGGTGATCACATGATTGTACCACTATCCGGGGAACCGGTTCACACAGCGAGTCAAGGCTCGAAAATGGATGCGACCTGCTTCAGCAGATCGACGATCGGAAGATGTTGCGGGCAGGAATGTTCGCACTTGCGACAGGCGATGCAGTCGGAAGCACGACCATGCGTCTTCACAAGGTTGTTATAATAGACCAGTTGAGCGGAAGCACCTTTCGAAAGGCCATATTTTTCAGCATTGTACAACGCAAAATAG
>CASDWR010000135.1 GCA_949284665.1 uncultured Rikenellaceae bacterium
AAAGAAAAACCAGATTTTTGAGATCAGGCAGGAGGATGACAGCATCCGGCTCATGCTGTCGGTCGGGACACACGAAACGATCACTTCGTTGTGTTACGATGGAGGTGAACGGTTCTGGATCGGTTCGAATCACGGGTTGAGTTGTTACGATCGTACTACAGGAAAGTTGCAGAACTTGAATACCAGTCTTTTTGACGAAATATCGAACATGGTGCTCGACCGCCGGAACCGACTCTGGATCGGCGCATACAATATGCTTTTCTCTTACGATATCGAGAAAAACCGGTTTACGATATTGGGGGAGTCGGACGGTTTTTCGTCGAACGAATTGCTTTTCATGTATCAGCCGCTGCCGTGCAACGGAAGAGTCTATTTCGGAGGGACGGGCGGTCTGGTGAGCATCGACGAAAACATCTCGTTCGACGAGGAGTCGTTGCCTACGGTGGCATTGCGACAGGTGGTGTTGGACGGGAAGATCTGGGGTGGAGAAATCGGCAGGCGGACAACGGTTTCCGTCCCCTGGAATTATCACACGCTGGCCATAAAAGTGGCTCTCAATGAGAAGGATGTGTTTTACCGGACACTTTTCCGATACGACATCCATGGGAAAGGGCATCGTCTGGTGGAGTCGTTCGATCACAACCTCGACCTTTCCATGCTTAGTCCGGGAGAATATGTTGTCGATGTCTCGTGCAGCACCAAGAGTGGCGGATGGACGGAGCCTGTCCGGCTCGTGTCGGTCGTGGTACGGCAGGCGTGGTATAAGACTTCGCTCTTTTTCGGATTGTGCGCAGGCTTGATCGTTTTGATGCTCCTGTATGTGTCGAATGCGTTGTCCCGGCGGAGGGAGCGCAGATTGCAATGGGAGATGAAGGCGCATGAACAGGCAATCAACGAAGAGAAAATCCGTTTTCTGATCAATATCAGTCATGAATTGCGGACACCTCTTTCACTCATATATACTCCTCTGAAACGGATGCTTTCCGGAAAGGGAGATGGCATGGATCCGCAATTGAAGGATCGGTTGGCGGCGATTTTAAAACAGGCAGGACAGATGAGAGAGATCATCAACATGGTACTTGACCTGAATAATCCGGTAGCCGATCGGGAACGGGTGGTATTGGAATCGCACGACTTTAACCGATGGACCGGTAATGTGACCGACGATTTCCGTGGGGAGTTCGACAACAAGGGGATAGAGCTGGTACTTGAACCCGACCCCTTGTTGGGCAACGTCTGGTTCGATGCGGCCAAAAGCAAGATCGTTCTGTCGAATCTCTTGATGAATGCGCTGAAATTCAGCTTGGAAGGCACAAGGGTCACGGTAAGGACATCTGTAGTGGAGGGGTTTGTACGGGTTATGGTAGAGGATCATGGGATCGGGCTCAAGCATGTCGATCCCGAAAAACTCTTTACGAGGTTTTATCGGGCCGATGCGGATTTCAATGGTAGCGGCATCGGACTCTCCTATTCGAAAACATTGATTGAAAAGTGCGGTGGACGTATCGGAGCTTTCGACAACGGATCGGGAGCGACGTTCTGGTTCAATATCCCTCTCGGACAGCCACATGAGGGCGAGTCGGGAGAAGAGGGACAGTCCAGGCAATTCGGAGAATGTTCGGGGAAAGAGGCCGTACCGCCGGCTGTGGTTGTGAGCGATATGTCTCATTATTCGATTCTTGTGGCCGAAGACAACACGGATTTCAATATTTTCCTGGTCGACTCGTTAAAAGGTGTTTTCGGAGAGATTTATTCGGCTTGCGACGGTGTCGAAGCGTTGACTCTGATTTACTCGAGACAACCCGATATTGTCGTGAGTGACGTGATGATGCCTCGCATGAATGGTTACGAGTTGTGTCGTCGTATAAAGAGCGAGATCGAGATCAGTCATATTCCGGTGGTTTTGTTGACGGCCCGTAGCGATACGGAGAGCACGTTGACGGGTTACAAGATGGGGGCGGATGCTTATATCGCAAAACCGTTCGATTTCGAGATGTTCCTTCAACTGCTTTCGAATGTTTTGACTGGCAGGGAATTGGCCCGACAAAGAGCCCGTAGTGAAACGACTCTCCCGTCGCCAGACCAGATGACTATCAGCGGAACGGACGAAAAGTTCCTTTCCAGGCTCAACGAAATCATCAACGACAATATGGGAGAGCCGGGTATGGATGTGCTCTTTTTGACCGACAAGATGGCTGTCAGTCGTGCCACACTTTACAACAAGGTGAAAGCGATCACGGGAATGGGGGTTAACGATTATGTGAACCGACTCCGGATCGAACGGGCCATCGACCTGCTGCTTCATACGGATCAGACAATTACGGAAATTTCGGATAACCTTGGTTTTGCTTATCAACGCTATTTCAGCACCCTGTTCAAACGGGCGACGGGAATGACGCCTTCGCAGTACCGCGAGCAACACGGTAAGGTGGAGAGGTAGAAAGACTCCGTTCTTTCTCTGTGCGGATTTTGGAAAGGGAAAGAAGTCGGTGTTTTTTGGTCGGGTCAGTCGAGTTTTTTAGGGGGGAGTGTGTGTAACAAGGCCATTGTAACTCTCTGGTTTCATTGATTTCCCGGAATGAAACGAGATTTGCTTCCGGATTTGGTGAAAAAGGATTATACTTGCAGGCAATGATACCGGATGGTGGCCGGTCACGGATTGTTCGGGGTTGTATGGTGTGATACATTTTGATTATATGTAGATTAGGGAAATGACAGGTGTGGAAGCAAAGGAAGAGTTGATTGTGAAAAAAAATGAGGCAGAAGGGCGGTACGAACTCGAGGTCGAGAACGGAATGGCTTTGCTCGAATATGTACGGACCGGACGAAATACAGTACGGTTGACCCACACGGAGGTGCCGTTGGCAGCAGAAGGTCGCGGTATAGGCAGCCATCTGGTAAGGGAGGCCCTGAGCGATATCGATCGGCAGGGCCTGAAAGTAGACCCTCGATGTGGTTTCGTCGTTGAGTATATCCGTCGTCATCCCGAATGGAGTTATTTGGTGGCACACAAGTCGGAAAAATAAAAAGAGGCGTAAATGGCTGTTTCTGTTACGGTACGGCCTGTCGGATGAGTAATAATGGACAAAAAAACGGTGATTGGGAAAATATCCGTATATTGGTAGCTGAATTGGTGATTGGGAAAATATCCGTATATTTGTAGCTGAATTGTAGTATGGCTTTTATGTTGTTTTTATTATAATTATTTGAATGACATTACGTTTTTACTCTTTATCCGTATGTATGTCTGTCATTGTTGCAGGAATGTCCCTGACATCTTGTGTGGAGGAGGGATATGACTTCAACGACATTTCATACGAGGTGACCGTCGGTGCCGACGGTCTTACGATTCCGTTGGGCGTGATCGAAAAGGTGACGCTCGATTCACTCCTGTCGGGTGAAATCAATCAACTGGAAAAGGACGAAAACGGTTTTTATACCGTACGTTATGACGGTGATTTCGGTTATACGTCCGATGCCGTGTCCGTCGATCCGATCGACGACATGATTCCTCCTCTCGACCCTTATACGTTTATGTTGACCGATTTGCCGAACCTGACGACGGGACATTTACTGACAGGGGAATCGAATGAGATCAATCTGGTATGCGACATTCAGCGGTCGATCGATGTGCCGGCCGAGGTGAAAAAAATCGACTATCTGAATGTGTCGACACTGTATGGCGATGAAGTGGAGGTTGCATTGAATGTTACAGTGACCCAATCGCCCGTAAGTACCATACTGTTGAAAGATGCACGGATCATTCTCCCCTCTTTCATCGATGCCGTGCATCCGAACCTGACTTCGGAAGGTGTAATCGAATTGGGCGATGTGCTAATTGCCGGTACGGGAACCTCCAATGTGGGGAAAATGGGGATCAGAGGGCTGAAAAATCTGACGCTGGAAGCGAACAAGGTCGAGGTTGATGAACAACTCAAATTTACGGGATCGGCCTATGTGGCGGCCGGAGCTACTGTAAGCAGTACGGATCCGTCGGTTGTTATCGTCCCCGAAATAACGCTCCCAGCCATGCAAGTAACGCGTTGCGAAGGCTCGTTCGATGTGGATTTCGGACTCGATGATGAGCCTCTGACGATAGATCTCGATGACTTGTCGGAGATGTTGGACGATACGGACTTCGAGATTAATCTTGCCGGGCCGGTGTTGGCTGTCGACTTCGTCAATTCGCTTGCGATGCCTTTGACGGGGACGATGAAAGTGAAGGCTTATGATTTAAAAAATCAGGTGGCCGGTGAGGTGTCAATTGATGGCGTGACGTTGGCGGCGGCCGATGGACAACCCGTGTCGACACGGATCCTCTTTACTGACGACCCCTCTTATACTCTTGACGGTTATACCCTCCATACGGTTCCCAATCTTGCCGATTTGGTTCGAGTCGTGCCATCGAAGATCGAGGCAGTCGTCGATGTGGCTCCGGACAATACGCAATCCCATTCGTTCGAGTTCGGCAGACAGTATGATTTCGATGTGAATTATGATATCCGTCTTCCGCTGAAGTTCGAGGCCAACTCTCAAATTCGATACAACACCACGATTGACATCAAGAATGCTTTCAGCAACGTGGCTGATTTCAATGCCACATCCGAGAGCGTGTCGGTGATTGCCGATATTGAATCTACTTTACCGTTGGATTTGACGCTTTCGGCGATATTTCTCGATGCCGATGGAAATCCGACCCCTGAAGTGGTGGCGGACATAGATGGCGGTATTGCGGGATACGATGCCGCAACGGATGGAGGAGAGAGCAAGAAATCGTCGGTCGTAATTGGTGTTAATGTCCAGGATGGAGATTTGACCCATCTGTCGAAAGTGGCGAGTCTGGCATTGGAGATTTCGGCTGCCGTAACCGGTCAGAATCAAGGACTCAAGCCCGAACAGTTTCTGAAGGCGACATTGAAAGTCCGGGTGGACAACGGAATCTCGGTGGATATTGATAAATTGTAGGAGGAAACGATGATGAAACGCAATATCAAAACAACCCTGCTTGTCGTTGTCGCAGTCGTACTCGGTGCAGGACAATTGCCTGCCCAGATGCGAACGGCCTATTTTATGGGAAATACAACCCAGCGCCTGGATATGAATCCGGCTTTGGCACCCCGTCGTGGGTACTTCAATATTCCTGCTTTTGGCGCCATTGGGGTAGGTGTGAACTCCAACTACCTGACCATCGACAATTTCCTTTACCCGAATCCTGCGGGTAATGGATTGGTGACTTTCATGCATGAGTCGGTCAATACGGATAAGTTTTTACGCAAACTTTCGAACAATAACTTTTTGCGGGCCGATGTGTCCGAGAACATTTTGGGATTCGGCGGCCATGCCAAACGCTATTTCTGGTCAGTCGGGCTCAATTTGCGTGCAATGGTCGACCTGAATCTGCCGAAAGACATGTTCCGTTTTCTGAAAAGCATGAATCAGGGGACATACGACTTTTCGAATTTGAGCGCGGGAGTGGATTCTTATTTGGAGTTGTCGTTGGGAGCCGCCTTCCCGATAATGAAAAATCTTACCGTCGGTTTCCGTGTCAAAGCATTGGGCGGTTTGGCACAGGCAAGTCTGAATGTGGACGACATGACTCTGTCGCTGAACGATGAAGTGTGGCGTGCCGACATGCGCGGACAATTCCGGTGTAATGTGGCCGGAATCTCTTTCGCCAATTTTGGCGGTCAGGTTGACATGAACGATATTCTCGATTATGCGACCGACTTCAATAATTTCAATGTGAACAACGTGAACAATTGGGGTGGAGCGATCGACCTCGGCGCAGAGATGAAACTGCTCGACGGGCATTTGCGTGTATCGGCTGCCGTAAACGATCTGGGCTTTATCAAGTGGAGCCAGAACAGTTCGCTGAGCGGTACGACCAATGACATCTTTTTCGAATATTCGGGAGTGGATCTGGAGTCGGGTGATGTAAATGTTTCCAATACGGAGGATATTGTCATCTCTACCGAGGCTCCCCAAAGTTACACCAAACGGCTCAACACTACGATCAATCTGGGAGCGGAATACAATATCCTGCACGACAAGATCGGTTTCGGACTGTTGTCGCAGACACGTGTTTTCAGTACTTACACATCTTCCGAATTGACGGTATCCGTCAATTTTCGTCCCATAAGTTGGTTCGGGGCTTCGGTGAGCCACTCCCTGGTTGAAAGCAAACTGGGTGTGATGGGGCTGGCCTTGAGTGTCAATCCCTGTTGGATCAATCTTTTCCTTGGGGCCGATTATCTGGCTTTCCGGTATGCGAAAGTAAATGTTGCCGGTCAGAATTCCGCAACGGAAAACAATATATTGCTGCCGCTTAACCAGAGTTCGATCAATTTCTATTTCGGGTTGGCAGTTCCGCTCGCCAAAAAGAAATTTGATCGGTAAAGTCTGCGTAAACGTGGAATTGGAAGAGGGTCCTGCTCTGTTGCGGGACCCTCTTTTTGATATGGGCGGATCGGTTTGCGACGCAAACCGGACTCGGTGGTTGGATTCGCCGTTCAGTCGGATACCCCCCCCCAATGACAGGTCCAACGAGAATAGCTGGTGGATGTGATTGTGCGACGGGCCTCAGTTTTTGTCATTTCGTTTCAACGCCGAAAAAGTTCAGTGATGTCGGTCATTATTCCCGACGGAGAGGTTTTATAGAGCCGTTGGTTGGTGGCAGGAGATTTCAGGCCACCTGCCGCCTCGATGTAGGGCCCCAGTTTGACGTAGTCGAAATCCCCTGGATGAAGATTGGCAGGAAACGATTGCCGACCTGAATACCAGCCTGTCCGTATTCGTCCGTTATCGAAAGAACGGACGAAACGAGACAAAGTCACCACCTCTTCCGGAAAGGCATCGCCTCCCATGAAACATACGCATGTGATCATATCCCCGTATCGAGCCAGCAAAGCCGAAAGATGGGCCGTGGAGAGCGGTTCTCCGATATCGTCGCGCAAATGGGGACTGTGGCATCCCGGACATCTGTTCGGACAGCCCGAAATATTGAGGGCGAGCGTTACTTCGTCAGGGATTTCCTGGAAGACGATGTCGTAACTGACGAATTTCAACATTCGGTTTTTTGTTGAGGCGTTGACATGAAATCGGCGTTATTCCTCCCTGCATGGTTGTAGTGGCGTCTGGATGCTTCCTGTTGTCTGGCTATGGAGAAGTTGCTGATGCGTTTCATGTAGCCGATCACTCGGGTCAGGTAATCGAGATCGGTGCCCTGACATACGGGACACGCTTTCAGATAGCGTTTGTCGATATGGCCGCAATGGTTGCATACCGTATTCGGGATATTGAATGTGAAATAGTTGCACCCTTCCCGGGCAGCAACACGCAACAACTGGCGATATTGTGCCTGACTGAGGTGTTCGTCGAGGTTCAAGTGGAGTGCCGAACCTCCGGTCAGGTGTTCGATGTATTTGTGGCCGTGAAGGCGGAATTTGTCCAATATGTTGAGGCTTTCGTCTTCCACGATATAGAAATAGCTGTTGTAACAGTCGCGTGGTACGATGTAGCCGTCTTCCCGATCCCATTTCGCATGCTTGACGCCCACATTTTCGGCCGGAATCATTTCGCAGTTGAAGAGCACCTCTTTCGACCGGTATTTTTTATTGCAGGTTTCGATCAGACCGAGTGTATTGCAAACGAAGGCAGCGTATTCGGGTGAATCCCTGATACCGATATCCAGAAATTCGGCTGCTTCGACCAGCCCGTTTACTCCGATGGTGAGATACTGACGACTGAGATTGATGTAACCCGCATCGAAAAGTGGCAGCATCCCTTTCTTTTGCAATGCCTTCAGGTTTTCGTTGTAGGCAAGTTGTACCTTGTGTGCCAGATCGACGACATCTTGGAGAAACGACAGGTAAGACATGCCTTGTCGTGCGGCGTATTGTATGCAACGGTTGAGGTTTATGGTCAATACGCTTTTAGAACCGGTCGAGACGCCTCCTGCCCCGAGCGTATAACTGAAACCGTTGTCCTGTATTTCATTTCGTAACCGACAGCAACTGCTGAGCGAATCGGCATTGTCGCTCATGTATGTGAAAAAGGAGTGTCCTTCGGCATACATCTCGGCTGTGAAGTCGCCCCATTCCGGATCGAGGACATCGCCATTTTCGGAGAGCAGTGCAACTGTTTCGACGGGAAAGGTGAGAATCGTTCGGGTGCGTTCTCGATTGAACCATTTCATGAAACGTTTTTGAAGCCAGTTGAGTGAATCCCAGTCGGGTTTGGACCCGTCGGGAAAGACGAAATTTCCGAACAATGCTTGGAAATAGTGCCGGTCGTAATAGGAGATGTTCCAGAAAACCGCCTGAAAATTTCGTGCGCCGGTGGGTTGGTTGATTGAATAGACAATCTGTTCGAAGCAGTCAGTAATTACCTTGTCGATTGTGCGTCTCCGTTTGGACAGGTCAACGACCTCTTTCGGATGTCTCCAATAGTCGGTTCCGTATTCCTTCCCGATGAAATGATTGAGGTACATCAGAAATTCGGGGGTGGCGCAAGCTCCGCTCAACATGCTCGATACAATAAAAACCATGTTTATGAAGCCTCCGCAGAACGATTTGAGGTTCGTGGGCGCAGTCGAGTTCCCGCCGATCGCCCGGGTGCCGTTGAGCAGCCAGGGATACATGGTGATGCTGGCACAATAGTTGGCCAGGGAAGTCTCGTCGTTTTTGTAGATAAAATGTCGGTTCAACAGGTCGAGATACTTGTCGGCCAACTCTTTCCCATACATCTCTTTGATCCGGTCGGTCAGCAGTCTTCGATTCAGACGAATGAAATTCTGTTTCGGCAATTCGCCGATCAAGGTGGCGATATTCTTGTTTTCCACGTTGGCATTGGCGTCGTATTTGCTGCCGCTTGCCGGATTCACGGCATTGCAGTAGTCGATCAAGAAGGCGAGTTTGTCGCGGATTTCCCGATCCTCGAGGTGTTTTTGGCGGTAGAGCATGTAGGCTTTTGCGACCGAGTAGCACCTTTCGGCCATCAATGCTGTTTCTACTTGATTCTGAATTTCTTCTACGCTTGCCCCATCGCTGATGTGGAGCCGGCTGAGGATTGAGGTGAGTGTCTCCTGCGAGGCGAAACTGTCGACAGACAGAAAGGCTTTCGAAATGGCGTTTTTGATTTTGTCCAACGAAAAGGCTTCCCGCTTTCCGTCTCTTTTGACGATGGTGATTTCCGAGTTGTTCATGGCCGTTTTTTTATG
Source organism: uncultured Rikenellaceae bacterium (assembly GCA_949284665.1). Classification (GTDB taxonomy): domain Bacteria; phylum Bacteroidota; class Bacteroidia; order Bacteroidales; family Rikenellaceae; genus Tidjanibacter. The sequence continues at coordinate 9,218 of CASDWR010000135.1, forward strand.
GTTTACAATGTCTTTGCAATTTACCTGTGCGTCTCTTCCCCGCGAGATGTCTTTGGGGTTATAAAATACCTTTGAAAACTTTCGCGGAAGTTGCGCGAAGACAGGTTTTTGCGGTTGGCACTGAACCCTTACGGCGTACATTTCGAAAATCCGTTCTGTCGCTTTTGTCACCCGAAAGCTACAAAAAGTATTGTGTGCGGGGCAGGTCTTCTGACTTGTTCCGGGTGATACGCCTTCCCGCCCGATTCGGCAGTGGCACAAGATGTATCGCCTTTCTGGAGACTTACAGCTACGGGGATAGTTCTTGATTCTCACAAGATTCCCTTTTAATCCCTGTTCCGGCCGAGCCGTTTAGGGAACCTCCGTACGAGGCAAAGGTACGACGAAGTACGGGGGAAAATTTGCTCTCGGCAAAAATTTTTCAACATTTTGCCGACAGCCGTTCTGGAATAAGCAAGAGGGACCCGGTAATGAAACAGGGGGAGGATTTCTTCGATTACCGGTTGAATCAGATGTCGGAATAGTATTCCACGTTCTCGCGGGTGAGAATATCCATCGACATGTAGTTGTCGCGTTTCTCGGGTTTCCGATGGAATGCGAGCAGATCGATCAGAGAGGTGATTCCCCTGAATACCTGCGTTTCGGTTCGTTGGGCGATCAAAAAACGGACAAATCCTTTGCGAAGGCCTTCGATGTTGCGGCTCAACATGTCGTATCCCACGAGTTTCATGTCACGGAGTCCCCGTTTTTCAAGGTATTCGGAGATCAGGTGGACCCGTGAGTTGAAGGTGATGATGTGCCGGATATCGGGATGCTTTTCGAAAAAGGCATCGAGTACTTGTTCGTTGTGTCCCGTTTCGTAGGGCCTGATGAATTCGTTGTAGACCGTTGTTGCGGGAGAAAATAGCCGGAGGTATTCGAGAAACCCTTCGCGGCGTCCCAAAGTTGGATTGTCGAGCGGGGAGGCACCCCGTTCGATCCTGAAATTGGCGATTTCGGGAATTGGGTCGCCATCAGTCAGCAAACTGGCTCCCAAATAACCGCTGCGAAACATCGGCATGCCGAAATAGGCCAGGTAGTCGCTGCCCTCGAGCCGGGAATCGATGAACACGAAGGGGATATTCCGCGCATGGAGTTCCACGGTGAGTGCGAGTGTGTCGTCGCGAAACATCGGAGCCAGGACCACACCGTCCGGGTTACGGACGAGTACTTCAGTGCAGGCCGCTTTGAAAGAGTCGTGATCGAACTGATTGTAGTTGACCGTATCGATTTCCGTATTGTAATCGCTGCTGTATTCAATGGCACGGTTGATTCCGTTGGTTACCAGTTCCCAATATTCGCCGCTTCTGGTTTGTGGGATGAGACAGAGGATGGTATAGCGTTTTTTGGATGCCAAAAGCGATGCGTATGGATTGGGGTGGTAACCCAATTGACGGATAGCTGCCATTACCCGTTGCCGGCTTTTCTCGGAAACCTCGCCCCGTTCGTGCATGACCCGGTCTACGGTTCCTTTCGAAACCCCGGCCAGTCGTGCCACGTCGTTTACCGTAATTCTTTTGTTTTTGGCGTTCATACTCCGAATTCTTTGCGGGGACAGATGGCCTGTCCGAATCCGGTGCAAAGATAAGAAAAGGGAGTGAAATTCTGCATGGTTTAAGGTAAATCCGGAACTTCCGGTCGGGATCCCCTCGACAAGTGTCTGTTTTCGCCAAATCGGAAAATTTCGGAACGGCTTGACCATCTGGCAGGTGGCATCCGACTGGGAGATATGTATCCCTTTCGGGCGATGGGTACTCGCCATTATGGGCCATGTTGGAATCGAGCCGCGGTTGTATTACCTTGTGAAAGAGCCTGCGGGGCTTCGAATTCTACCCCTCGACAGTCTTCATTTCCGCTTCCGCAAATACGTAGACGTAGTCCCGTACTGTCGGCCGATTCTTTTTTCCTGGTGTTGGAACGTGTTGTGGGTTTGCCTTCTACTGTGTCGATGATGTGAATTCGGTAGACAGATGTTGAAGGCAAAGCTGTGAGCAGGCTGAGTTGTGGCATCAGAGATACGAAAAAATCCGGAATCTTTTAGGGAGTCAAGAGTGACTCGGGTAAAATTTTCGTGCACGTGCACGAAAATCGAAAATAAATTCGTACTTTTGGTGCGATATGCCTGAACCGAAATGAGGGGAGGACATGTCGTTGGCCGCCGAACGGTAAGAATCCGTATGCGACACGTAGGAACAGTGAGTGAAAAACACATTGAATTTTATCTTTAAATAATTGATTGACAATGAAAAAGATTGTAACGTTAGGCGAAATTATGCTGAGATTGTCCACTCCGGGCAACAAACGTTTCGTTCAGTCGGATGTCTTCGATGTCGTTTATGGCGGCGGTGAAGCGAATGTGGCGGTAAGTTGTGCCAATTACGGACACGACGCCTATTTCGTAACGAAACTTCCGAAACATGAAATCGGTCAGTCGGCAGTCAATGCACTCCGCAAATATGGAGTAAAAACCGACTATATCGCACGTGGCGGAGACCGGGTAGGTATCTACTATTTGGAAACGGGTGCTTCGATGCGCCCGAGCAAAGTGATCTACGACCGGGCACATTCGGCTATTGCTGAAGCCGATCCATCGGATTTCGATTTCGATGCCATCATGGAGGGAGCCGACTGGTTCCATTGGTCGGGTATTACCCCCGCCATTTCGGACAAGGCTGCTGAATTGACCCGTCTGGCCTGCGAAGCTGCCAAACGCCATGGGGTAACCGTTTCGGTCGATCTCAATTTCCGGAAAAAACTTTGGACAAAAGAGAAAGCCCAGTCGATCATGCGTCCGCTGATGCAATATGTGGATGTGTGCATCGGCAACGAAGAGGATGCCGAACTGTGCCTAGGTTTCAAACCCGACGCCGATGTGGAAGCAGGGAATACGGATGCCGAAGGATACAAGGGTATTTTCCAACAGATGATGAAGGAATTCGGGTTCAAATATGTGATTTCCACCTTGCGCGAATCGTTCTCTGCAACGCACAACGGCTGGAAAGCCATGATCTACGATGGTAAGGAATTTTATACGTCCAAACGTTACGACATCAACCCCATCATCGACCGTGTCGGCGGAGGCGACTCTTTCTCGGGCGGTATTATCCATGGTTTGTTGACCAAACCGAATCAAGGCGAGGCCCTGGAATTTGCAGTGGCTGCTTCCGCACTGAAACATACCATCAACGGCGATTTCAATCTTGTTTCGGCCGAAGAGGTGGAAAGCCTTGCGGGCGGTAACGCCAGCGGTCGTGTACAACGATAATTTTCGAATCAATTAGACCGAAGAATATTATGGCAAGATTTTCAAAAATGGAGGTGTTGGCCGCCATAAAAGAGACGGGCATGGTTCCCGTATTGTATCACCAGGATGCCGAAGTTGCCCAACAAGTACTCAAGGCGTGCTACGAAGGCGGCGGTCGCGCAGTCGACTGTACCAACCGCGGCGACGGTGCCCGCGCAGTGTGCC
>CASDWR010000136.1 GCA_949284665.1 uncultured Rikenellaceae bacterium
CAAAAGGTATACGATAAGGCTGTCGAGAACTTTCATCTGTGGCGCGAGCGGGGTTGGCTGATTCAGGACAAAACGGAATGCTACTATGTATATGCGCAAACCATGAATGGTAAAACGCAATACGGGATTGCCGTTTGTTGCCATTTCGAAGATTACCTCGAAGGCCGCATCAAGAAACATGAGCTTACCCGTTCCGACAAGGAAGAAGACCGGATGATCCATGTCCGCAACCAGCAAGCCAATCTCGAACCGGTTTTTTTCGCCTACCCTGCCAATCGGGAGATCGACGGAATCGTGGCAGCTATCGTTTCTGGCACACCGGAATACGATTTTACAGCAGAAGATGGCGTAAGGCATCGAATGTGGGTCATGAATGAACCTGCCACAATCGCATGCATCTCGCAATTGTTCGCCGGAATACCTGCCTTGTATGTTGCCGACGGACATCATCGTACAGCTGCTGCCGCACGTGTCGGGGCCGAAAGAATGAAAGCCGATCCACATTATACCGGCAACGAAGAGTATTGTTATTTTCTCGCTGTCGTTTTCCCGGATAATCAGTTGCAGATCATCGATTACAATCGTGTGGTAAAAGACCTGAACGGATTAACGCCAAAGGAGTTCCTCTCACGCCTGAATGAAGATTTCAAGGTCGAGGAGTGCGGAACGGCCATATACAAGCCGAATCGGTTGCACAACTTCGGCATGTACCTGGGTGGGAAATGGTATAGCCTTACGGCTCGCGATGGTGTATATGATGACAATGATCCGATCGGGGTACTCGATGTAACGGTCCTGTCTGATCGGGTACTTGACAAGATACTCGGCATCAAAGATCTACGGACCGACAAACGGATCGACTTTGTCGGAGGAATCCGTGGACTGGAAGAGTTGCGGAAACGTGTGGACAGCGGAGAGATGCAGGTTGCATTTGCCCTCTACCCTGTTTCGATGCGCCAGTTGACCGATATTGCCGACAGTGGGAAAATCATGCCGCCTAAAACCACTTGGTTTGAACCGAAACTGCGCTCTGGAATCGTTATTCACTCTTTCGAATAAACGGTTCAAACATACGGTTCAAAAGGGATTCTCGAATTCGAGAATCCCTTTTCAGTTATTTAAAATTAAGGGAAATTCTTACTGGGTTCAACTCAGGGCGATCAATCTTGTCCCAAACAAGACTTCAAATATTTTCCCGTGTAACTGTCCGGAGAACAGGCGATCTCCTCGGGGGTTCCCGTGGCCACGACATAGCCTCCGGCATCCCCGCCTTCGGGGCCGATGTCGATGATATGGTCGGCCATTTTGATTACTTCCAGATTATGTTCGATCACGATGACCGTATTACCTCGGTCTACCAGTTTGTCCATCACATCGAGCAGTTGTCTCACATCCTCGAAATGGAGACCGGTCGTTGGCTCATCAAGGATATAGAGTGTCTCGCCCGTATCCCGTTTGGCAAGTTCCGTAGCGAGTTTGATACGTTGGCTCTCACCGCCCGACAACGTCGTACAGGGTTGGCCGAGCTTCAGGTAACCAAGTCCAACTTCCTGTATGGCTTTCAGTTTATTGTATATGGAAGGAATATTTTCGAAAAACTCCACTGCCATATTGACGGTCATATTCAATACCTCGTTGATATTCTTTCCCTTATATCTCACCTCAAGTGTTTCACGGTTGTAACGATTGCCACCACAACACTTACAGGTCACATATACATCGGGTAAGAAATTCATTTCAATGGTCTGTACACCGGCTCCACGGCACTCTTCACAACGACCGCCGCGTACATTGAAAGAGAAACGTCCCGCCTTATACCCTCTCACCTGTGCATCGGGCGTCGCCTCGAACAACTTTCGAATGTCACCGAAGACATTCGAATAGGTTGCCGGATTACTTCGCGGGGTACGGCCTATCGGTGCCTGATCGACCACAACGAGTTTATTGACATATTCAAGGCCCTCGACACGATCGTATGCAAGAGGTTGGTCGTAAGAGCGGTAAAGTTGTTTGCTCAAAATGGGGCGCAAAGTGTCGTTTATCAACGATGATTTGCCACTGCCGCTTACACCGGTCACACAAATCATTTTGCCGAGTGGAAATTCCACATCCACATGCTTCAGGTTGTTGCCGGCAGCACCGAATAATTTCAACGATCGTCCGTTTCCTTTCCGTCGCTCGACCGGCACTTCAATTCTGCGCTTACCATTCAGGTAATCGGCCGTCAGACTCTTGCATGTAAGGAAATCCTCCGGAGTCCCCGCTGCCACGACATATCCGCCCTTCATTCCTGCAGCCGGTCCGATATCGACAATATAGTCCGCATTGCGCATCATCTCTTCATCGTGTTCCACCACGATAATCGAATTGCCGGCATCCCGCAGACTCTGCAGGCTGTGAATCAGTCGCAGATTGTCGCGCTGATGCAAACCGATACTCGGTTCATCAAGGATATAGAGCACATTGACCAGTTTCGAACCGATCTGGGTAGCCAGACGAATCCGTTGGCTTTCCCCGCCGGACAGCGATTTCGACGAGCGGCTCAACGACAAATAGCCCAAGCCCACATCGATCAGGAACCCGGCCCGTTCGCGAATCTCCTTCAATATTTCGCGAGCTATGGCAAACTCTTTATCCGACAGTGTGGTTTTCAATGAATCGATCCATCCGACAAATCTGTCGATGCTCATGGCCGACACTTCGGCAATATTCAAACCACCGATCCGGAACTGGAGAGCCTCGCTTTTCAAACGGGTTCCACCGCATACGGAGCACTTTTTACGGACAATAAACTGTTCTGCCCATTTCCCGCCCTTGCCGCTGGAGGTATCATCTTCCTGTTGAGCCACATATTCGGCAATGCCCTCCCAAACCATCATACGAATCCCCCCGTACGAAGCATATTGGGAGATATCGATTGCCAACGGTTCGGAATCGCCGTTCAACAGCACATTGATCCCTTCTTCCGAAATCGACCCTACCGGATCGTCCAAAGTAAAGTCATAACGACTTCCCAATGCAGCGATCATGGCAAACAACATGTTGTTCTTAAATTTTCCGAGAGGTTCCACCCCTCCTTCTCGGATTGACTTTTGCAAATCGGGCATCACCTTGTCTCGATCGAATATCGATTCCTCGCCTAAACCGCCGCAATGGGGGCAGGCCCCTTGGGGAGAATTGAACGAGAATGTGTATGGTGCCGGGTCCTCAAAAGCCAACCCGCTCGACGGGCACATCAAATGACGGCTGTAATAACGGGACCCCTGGGTCTGATAATCATACAGAGCCATCGTCCCTTTCCCTTGCCGCAGGGCTTCACGCAGGCTCTTGACCAATCGATCGTCGTCGGCCGACGTAACGACCAGCCGATCCACCACCAGATCGATATGGTGCACCTTGTACCGGTCCAAATGCATGCCGGACGACAACTCCTTCAACTCGCCATCAATTCGCGCATACAGATATCCCTTACGGATAAATCCGTCGAACAACTCCCGATAATGGCCCTTACGTCCACGGACGACAGGGGCCAGCAAAGCGACCTTCCTCCCCGAAAATCCCTCCTCTATCAGTTCGGCGATCTGGGTGTCCGTGTAATGGACCATCTCTTCTCCCGTGACAGGTGAATAGGCCCGAGATGCACGAGCATACAGCAAGCGCAGGAAATCATTGATCTCGGTTACCGTTCCGACTGTCGAACGGGGATTCTTATTTGTCGTTTTCTGCTCAATAGCCACCACCGGACTCAGTCCGGTAATCATGTCCACATCCGGACGTTCCATCGTCCCCACGAACTGACGGGCATATGCCGATAATGTTTCCATATAACGCCGCTGCCCTTCAGCGTATATCGTATCGAAGGCCAATGAAGATTTGCCCGAGCCGGATAATCCCGTAATGACGACCAGTTTCCCCCGGGGAATTGCAAGGTCGATATTTTTCAGATTGTTGACTCTTGCTCCGAAAATGGATATTTGTTTCTCCTCTTTCACGGTTCAATTCTGAAATTTTTCGAGGGTATTTTCACCGTAAAACTTCTGTCGACGGTCGAATTGTGATATTCGTAATCACGAATCCACGGATTCAACACACGCAACATCTTATAGGTTGTCCCATACTGGATAGCCGTTTGCGACCAATCGATCCGATGTCCTGACACGCTCTCCTCCCGATAATCGGCAAACGGCAGGTAATAATCATCCCTTTCCACTTCAAAACCGTAATCCCGGGGTGATTCGACCAACAGTTTGAATGTCAATATGCGAAAGACATAACGCATCGTCTCCTCCGGGAAGAAAGCATCGTAATAGTCGGATACACCCTGTTTGTCGATCCTTCTTCTCACACCGTTTTTACCCAGATTATAGGCAGCTGCCGCCAATGTCCAGGATCCGAACTCCGCATAATTCTCGTTCAGTATGCGACATGCCGTTTCGGTCGCTTTTTCGATATGGTAACGCTCATCGATATCATTTCCAACGGACAGGCCATAACTTTTCCCAACCGCCGGCATGATCTGCCAGATTCCTCCGGCACCTGCTATCGAGAGAGCGTTCGGATCGAGTCCGCTCTCGGCCATACAGAGAAAAACAAAATCTTCCGGTATCCCGAATTCTGCCATAATCGGCTTTATAACAGGAAAATAGCGTGTTGTCCGCAGCAAAGTCAACAAGGTACGGGAATGCATGTAAGTCATCACAAGTAACTCACGCTGAAGACTTTCACGCGTATCGAAATTCTCCAGAGGCACACGCTCCCCTGCAAAAGCCATTGTATCGGGCAACGGAGGCAGACATGTGCGGGACAAGGACGATTGAGCCGAACATGGATACGTGACTGTCAGAAAAAGGGTTCCGAGTATGATGATTGCCGCAAAACGTTTCATGGTCCACATAGAACGAATAGAAAACGGACAAAGATACGATTTTATTCTTCAATTTCGGAGGGTTCCGGCATCATATCCGATCGACCAATGATAAGACCATCTCGTGCAGGGATATGAATCCGAAAAGATCTGCCATAAACAGCAGCACGATCAAGGCCATAAAGATTTTCACGAAGCCCGAACCCCATTTGACGGCATATCTGGCCGCGAAATATGCACCTACAACATTACCAACGGCATGAAGCAACCCATAGAGATAGTCGATTTGTCCGTTATACATGAATATTGCCAGGGAAAAAGGAGTGGAAACGGTCAATATGAATCCCTTTAACGCATTTGCCGTCACCAGATCCAGATGCAGGCACATAACCATTACGACCAACAACAGATAACCGATACCGATGTAAATAAAACCACTGTAAAATCCGATCGCCAGAAAAATCGGATAATGCCACCAACGCAAACGCAAATCGTGTTTTCCGAAACGACGGATATGTCGTACGCTGTCCAAAGCCATGAATACCAACATCAGGAACAAAATAACCATCAAACATATCCGAAAAACCCGATCGTCCACTTCGGTTGCCACGTGCGAACCGATGACATTGCCGATTACGGCAGGAATGGCCATTTTCAATCCCAATCCGAAAGGGAACAAACGATATTTGTGAAAAGTGAGCGCGGAAGTAAGATTCTGGGACAATACGGCAATCCGATTGGTCCCGTTAGAGAGACCGACGGGCAATCCGAGGGCCATGAATACCGCCATACTGATGACGGACGCACCTCCGGCCAGAGTATTGACGAATCCCACCAACACCCCAGACAAAACAAGTATCAACAAAATATCCGTTTGAATCATTTGTCTCTTTAATTTTCATCCTTTCGTCAGAATCTGAAACCGGCCGGCATCTTCACAGGCTTCGAAATCTGTTTCGATGATCATCCAACGTTTTCCGTTCCAATTCGGCAAACAACCGCGTCCACGGCACTCATCATTCGTCCGAAGAGGCAGGAAAAATTTCGGGTAACGCCACAAAATCAACTTATGCATTCCGTACGCATCTCCCCACATGTCGCAGATTGCGTTCTTGTCCCGGTTGGCAATGCCCATCTGAAACAGCGCAATCCGCATTCCCATTGACGAATATTTTTCAACAAAATTAACGAATTGTCCGGATAAATTGAGTAGCTTTGCAAAAAAATTACGATTCCGGTATGCTTGAAGCAGGCATTTTCCATACGCTGAAAGTAAAAAGAAACTCCGAATATGGTCTTTTCCTGACGAACGAAGAAGGTGACGAGGTTCTCCTGCCCAATCGTTACATATCGCCTGAAACGAAAATCGGCGATCTGATCGAAGTTTTTTTATACCATGACTCCGAAAGCCGATTGGTAGCTACGACCGAACGCCCTTTGGCTACGGTCGGAGAAATAGCTGCATTGAAAGTCGTGGATAAGAACCTGCATGGTGCATTCCTGGAATGGGGACTGACGAGCAAACACCTTTTCGTACCCAACAGCAACCAGACCGTACACATGCAAATCGGGAAGACTTATGCCGTATACCTCTATCGCGACAACATATCCGGACGAGTGGTTGCAACCGCCCGTCTCGGGAAGTACATCTCCAATGAAACGATATCCGTCAAACATGGAGAGCAGGTAGATATCGTAGTGGACCATCGGGCGGCATCAGGCTGGCGCGTAGTAGTTGACAATCGTCATTGGGGAATGTTGTACGACAACCAACTGTTTCGACCCGTACATGCAGGCGACCGATTTACGGCGTATGTCCGCAAGGTGACCGAGGATCACAGAATAGACGTATCCCTCCAGATGGAAGGACTCGACGAAGTAAAAGCGTCGGCAGAACGAATCGTCGATCTGCTGAAAGCCAATGGCGGGAGGCTCGATCTGTGCGATAAAAGCACTCCGGATGAGATCGCCAACCGAACCGGCATGAGCAAAAAAACCTTCAAGAAAGCCGTAGGCTATTTGTTGAGTCACGATCGGATCGTCGTAAGCGAACATGGCATTCAATTCAAATAGTCAATTAGCGGATATAAAACATGAAATCCATTCAGAGCGCGGAACGCGTATCACAGAACGACCCTTCGGACAATTACGTTTTTCAACGATCCCTGCTCGCATATCACAAAGCGGCCGAGATGGTGTCGGGAAACGTGCTCGAAATCGGCACCGGAAGCGGTTACGGAGTGTCTGTTATCTCCCCGCATACTACCGGATTCGTTACGATTGACAAAACGCCTCCCCCATTCGACCTGTCGTCTCGCTATGCGAATGTGGAATTTCATCAAATGACCGTCCCGCCCATCGCAGGAATCGAATCCGCAAGTTTTGATTTCGTGATTTCGTTTCAGGTGATCGAACATGTTAAAAACGACCTGGAACTGGTCGATGAAATCCACCGTGTGCTCAAACCGGATGGCAAGTTGATTATCACGACACCGAACAAAGAGATGTCCCTTACACGGAACCCTTGGCACGTAAGGGAATATACCTCTGATGAACTTATCAATCTGCTCGAAAGCCGCTTTCATGCGGTTGAGACATTCGGTGTCTTCGGCAATGAAAAAGTAAGTACTTACTATCGGGCAAATCGAAAGGCAGTCAGAAAAATCACACGTTACGATATACTCAAACTTCAGTATCGCCTTCCACGTTGGTGCCTCCGGGTACCCTACGACATCCTCAATCGCATGAATCGGCACAAACTGCTTGCGGCAAACCAAGAGCTCACCTCCTCTATTACGATGGATGATTACCGTCTTGGGCCCGTGGCTCCGGGATGTTACGATCTGTTTTTCGTGGCGACCAAATAGCGAATAACAGTTCTCTGTTATC
>CASDWR010000137.1 GCA_949284665.1 uncultured Rikenellaceae bacterium
ACGATATTCTGTCGGTATTTGGTAAAACTTTCCCCCTCCCGCTCCCAGATGCAATGATAATCGGTCAACGAAAATACCGCCTTGATGGTCGGTAACTCCTCCTCGTTCACCACATCCCAGAAATTGTCGCTCAGGAAAAGCAATTTCGATTCCGAATGGTTGATGATATGGTTGATATCGTTCGGATTGAAATCCTGAAGGATCGGCACAATGATCGCACCATAGGTGATCGTTGCTATGTAGGTCATCACCCATCGGGGATTGTTCCGACCGATAAGGGCAATCTTGTCGCTTTCCCGTATGCCGCACTTCTCGAACAACATGTGGAGTTTGGCAATCTCCTTGGCCATGTCGTAATACGAAAAAGTCTCCTGCTTAAAATAGTCCGTCAGAGCCGGCAGCTCTCTGCACTCCCTGAAACTCTCCTCATACATCCTGATCAGATTCTCTTTCATCATAACAGATCTGCACTTTGGTAAAACAACAACTGCCGCACCCTTCGGTTCGACTTCGAAATTAAAAACATATAGCACCCTGTCGTCGGGACAATCGATGATCCGGCAACAACGGCCGACCTCGATCTACCCGGCCTCGCATCCGGGTCAGACGGTATAGAGATAACGTTTAATACTCTTTTTGGGAGTCTTTTCAAATTCGGACGGATAGAGTACAATTCCCGAAACACGTTCATAAGGAGCCACAAGCGTATTCAGCTCAGCCAAATTCTGTTCCATGATTTCCTGCAATTGGGAATGAGGTATTCCATCCAGATCGGCCTGTTCGTAATCAGGCACCACCAATGCCACGAGTTTACCATCCCGTTCCACGACAAGACTCTCCATCACACAATGCAGGTTGTTCAACTTGGACTCGATCTCCTCCGGATAGATATTCTGACCATTGGCCGACAGCAACATCGTTTTGCACCGACCGCGTATAAAAATCGTACCGTCTTCATCCACCACACCCATGTCGCCCGTATGGAGCCATCCGTCCGGTTCAAGCGCTTCTGCCGTAGCCTTCTTGTTCTTATAATACCCCTTCATCACATGTTCGCCACGGACCTGAATCTCTCCCGGTGTATGTTGGGGATCGGGAGAATCGATCCGTACCTCCATCAACGGTGTCAAAATACGTCCGCACGAATTGGGTTTGTACTCCGTATAATGAGTGTAACTGATCAGCGGAGCACACTCGGTCATTCCATAACCTACCGTATAGGGAAATTTGATCCGATGCAAAAAAGCTTCGATCTCCGCATTGAGTGGAGCTCCGCCGATAATGATCTGCGAAAATTCACCACCGAAAGCACCGATCAACTTCTTGCGAATCGACGCATAAATCTGCTCATCAACAATAGGCACCTTGAGAGCTACTTTCATCCACCCTTTGCCAAGAATGGGGAAAATCTGTTTCCTGCATATCTTTTCGATCACCAACGGGACCATGCAAATCAAACTCGGTTTGACCACGGCCATCGCTTCGATGATGATTTTCGGAGAGGGAATCTTCCCGAGCAGCGTGATATGGGAACCCACAGCCAACGGAACCAACATGTCGAACGCACAGCCATACGCATGAGCCAGCGGCAAAAACGAGAGCACGTGCGAATTCTTAAAATGGAGATTCTGTTTCATGCCGAATACCACATTGCCTGTCAGATTGTTGATCGTCAACATAACTCCCTTGCTGAATCCGGTTGTACCGGAAGTATAGTTGAGCAGGCATACGCTGTCGTTCGGGATATCGGGATATTTGATATCGTCGATCGTAAACCCTTTCCGGTAACGGTTCCGATAGTTTTTGACAATATTGCGTTGGAACTTGGAGATTGAGTCGCCGCTCCGTTCCCAGATACAATGGTAATCAGTCAGCGAAAAAGCCGCCTTGATTTTTACTTGACCCTCGTCGATCTCATCCCAAAAGTTATCGCCCGTAAAAAGAAGCTTCGATTCCGAATGATTAATGATATGATTGACATCGTTGGCATTGAAATCCTGCAAGATTGGAACGATCACCGCACCATAGGTGATCGTAGCAACATAGGCAATCACCCATCGGGGATTGTTCCGGCCAATCAGGGCAATCTTGTCTCCTCGACGGATACCGCACTCCTCAAACAACATGTGGAGTTTGGCAATCTCCTTGGCCATGTCGTAATACGAAAAGGTCTCCTGTTTGAAATAATCGGTCAACACGGAAAGTTCCCGATTTTCCCGAAAGCTCTGTTCGTAAATCTTTATCAAATTCTCCTGCAACATATCGATATTTACGCATTCTTTCCGGCCAAAAGTAGCATATTTTTGCCAAAAAACAAACTTTCGGGCTTTTGCATCGTTCTCACCGCTTCCCCGTTTTTTCTCCCGCATCGGTTTTATCGGTCGAACTGCGGAACGAAATTTTGTTTTCCTTACCATGGAACAAGCGGCCGATATTCTTACGATGGGTAACCAATAACAGCACGGAAACCAGGCAGCAAAATACCACCAAAGGCGGATAGGTATCGCCGAAGACGAAAACCACAAATACGGGGAGCAAAAT
>CASDWR010000138.1 GCA_949284665.1 uncultured Rikenellaceae bacterium
CGCACTCTTTTTTGTAGGGCTGTTGATTTTCGGATATCCCGGGACAAGCTATCTGGGGATGTCGGTTGCATTCAGCCTGTTGATGCTTCTGACAGGCATTTCGCAAATCAGTATTGCCATTACGGAACGGAATTTGGGCGGTCGCGGATGGATCGCTACCGGAGGAGCAATCGAAACGATCATCGGTTTCCTGTTGCTTTTAAATCCTGCCATTTCTGCATTCTCCCTACCCTTTCTCCTGGGTTTCTGGTTGTTATTCCGGAGTATCGGACTTATCGGTATCGCCAGCGAAATGAGTGCGAATAAAGTACCCGGCATGGGATGGACGATTATGACCGCCATCCTATTGTTGATATGTGCCTTTATCATCCTTCTCCATCCACTCACTTTCGGAGTCGATGCCGTAGTGATATGGGTAGGTATTTCGCTTCTGCTTGCAGGGATTTCCTCCTTTGTTTTTGCAATACGTCTGCGTAATATTCGGAAAGCACTCAATAAATAGGGTTGCTCACCCGTTCTTATAGGGAGTACCGAAACGAAACAATCAGCAGCAACGGGCGTCCATAAAAAACGGGCGCTCGTTGTTTTTTATAAACGGAGTACTGCTATCGTTTCGTGCCATACCTGACAAACGATCATTTTTTCTCTTCGGGCAGGGCAAGTTCATCCCGGAAACGTGCTGAAACATGGCTTCCGTCGCAAAATGGTTTGCGTGATGACGCACCGCAACGGCACAGGACCATCCGGTTGCGCACCTCATAAACATATCCGTCTTCCCGTTCTACGGGAATTCCACCCCGCACCCACAGTCCCCCGCTGACTTTCAAAGATGGATCTTCAATCAATGCCAAAGATGGGACATATTGAGGTTCGAAAGGTTTGCCGCTTTCATTATCCCACGCACTGAGTCGCCCTCCCGGACAAAGGTTCGCTTCCCGGACAGTCAATTCTGCCGCCAGGGGGTCATCGGATCTCTCCACCAGATTCCAAATACGTCCCCTAGCATCGCAGAAACGGGCAAAAACGCAATATGCCTCATTGTCGGTCAACGTAAGATTTGCCCCCACATACTGTTTGGCCCCACCCAGTAACGGATGTTCAGGGGTAAGCAGTTCAAAATCCCATGCCACACGGGAATGGGTCCCGTCGCAATAGGGTTTGTGCGACGATCGACCGCATCGGCACAACGCGGTCGGTTCCTGTTCCGTCGAGAAACGACTGCCATTCTGGAAAGTCCAACTGTTTCCCTCCTCATCGGGCAAAATGATCTGTTGTCGAAACGGCGGACGGCCATACACAAGGTAGGGACCTTTTGCGTTGATGACAATACGATAACGTTCATCGGCAAGCGTACTTCCGGTTTGTATGTTGAAATGTTTCATGTCGGGATGATCGAATCACTTGCGTGAAAAACAAAAACCATTCCGCATCCCTTCTGCATTTTTTTAAACGACAAAAAAGTGTGAGCCATGCTGCGCATGCTCCATCGGAAGATTCGCATCGCCATAAGCGCGTGGAAACCCCTACAACGGCAAATCGCACCTGTCGCTCCGACAAATCCATCGCACGAATAGCAAGTTTTTCAAATTTGAATCCTAACAGACAGTACGAAAGTGAGGGGTACTCCTTTCCCCCTCTCTTCCGCCGATAAGTGTCGTCGACCGAAGATGTCCCAAATCCCCATCATCCCGCTTGCGTCCGGTCAGATATGTTCACACGACACCCAATCTACAACATCGTTCAGTCCATTTTCAGGACAGCCAGAAAAGCAGACTGAGGGACTTCGACATTGCCGATCTGACGCATTCTTTTCTTCCCTTTCTTCTGCTTTTCGAGCAATTTTCTTTTTCGCGTGATATCGCCACCGTAACATTTGGCTGTTACATCCTTACGAACGGCCTTCACCGTTTCGCGAGCGATGATTTTCGCCCCGATGGCCGCCTGAATCGCGATATCGAACTGTTGTCTCGGGATCAACTCCTTGAGCTTTTCACACATACGACGACCGAACGAATATGCGTGTTCATGATAAATCAACGAAGAGAGCGCATCCACCGGCTCACCGTTGAGCAGAATATCGAGTTTTGCGAGCTTGCTCTCCTTATATCCCGTCTGATGATAATCGAAAGAGGCATACCCCCGTGAAATACTTTTCAATTTATCGTAAAAATCGAATACGATCTCAGAAAGAGGCATATCGAAACTCACCTCAACCCGATCCTGCGCAATGAATACCTGATTGCGCAACACTCCTCGCTTATCGATACACAGTTTGATGACATTGCCCAGATAGTCGCTTTTGGTAATGATTTGTGCAAGAATATAGGGTTCTTCGATACGATCGATCATCGTCGGTTCCGGCAAACCCGAAGGATTATGTACATCCAACACTTCTCCGCGCCGAGTGGTCACTCGATATGAAACATTGGGAACGGTGGTAATCACATCCATATCGAACTCTCGATACAGGCGTTCCTGAATAATTTCCATGTGAAGCAGTCCCAAAAAACCGCAACGGAATCCGAAACCCAAAGCCAATGAGCTTTCGGGTTCGAATGTCAGCGATGCATCATTCAATTGCAAACGCTCAAGCGAAGCCCTCAAATCCTCGTATTCATCCGCCTCGACAGGGTATACCCCGGCAAAAACCATCGGTTTCACATCCTCAAAACCGGCAATGGCAGCGTCACACGGTCTTTCAATATGGGTGATCGTATCTCCGACTTTTACATCACGCGAATTCTTGATGCCCGAAATGATATATCCCACATCCCCGGCACGGATCTCATCACGCGGCGACATTTTCAGTTTCAACACGCCGACTTCATCCGCATCGTACTCGCTGCCCGTATTGAAAAACTTCACCTTGTCACCCGTCCGCAACGTTCCATTGAATATGCGGAAATAGGCGATGATCCCTCGAAACGAGTTGAAAACCGAATCGAATATCAATGC
Source organism: uncultured Rikenellaceae bacterium (assembly GCA_949284665.1). Classification (GTDB taxonomy): domain Bacteria; phylum Bacteroidota; class Bacteroidia; order Bacteroidales; family Rikenellaceae; genus Tidjanibacter. Next base: position 2,956 of record CASDWR010000138.1, read on the forward strand.
CTGAAGCGGGGCATTCTCATCCCCTTTCGGAGCCGGAATCCGCTGCACAATTGCCTCAAGCACAGCATCGATTCCTTCCCCCGTTTTACCCGAAGCCGCCAATATTTCCTCATGCGAACATCCGAGCAACTCGA
>CASDWR010000139.1 GCA_949284665.1 uncultured Rikenellaceae bacterium
GTTGAAAAAGAATAATTAACCAAGGAAAACTATGGCAAAAGAGGTTGCTGCATTTATTAAATTGCAGATCAAAGGTGGTGCCGCCAACCCTTCGCCCCCCGTGGGTCCCGCATTGGGTTCCAAAGGAGTCAATATCATGGACTTCTGCAAACAATTCAATGCACGTACTCAGGACAAGGCTGGTAAGGTGTTGCCGGTTATCATTACCGTATATAGCGATAAGTCGTTTGACTTCGTCGTTAAACAGCCGCCCGTAGCCGTTCAGCTCAAAGAAGCAGCCAAAGTCGCTACCGCCTCCGCAGAACCGAACCGCAAAAAAGTCGGCCAGGTAACATGGGAGCAGGTCGAAGCTATCGCCAAAGATAAAATGAGCGACATGAACTGCTTTACCGTCGAGTCCGCCATGCGTATGGTCGCCGGTACGGCCCGGAGCATGGGTATCAACGTTGTCGGAGAGTTTCCTAAAATGTAATTTCGCAGAAAATGAGTAAGTTGACAAAAAATCAAAAGGCAATGCTCGCCAAAGTGGAACCCCACAAGGTTTACAAACTGAGCGATGCTGCGGCTCTTCTGAAGGAAGTTACCTTTACGAAATTCGATGCTTCGGTTGATGTCGATGTCCGTTTGGGTGTGGATCCCAGAAAAGCGAACCAAATGGTCCGTGGTGTGGTAACACTCCCTCATGGTACAGGAAAGAGCGTACGGGTGCTCGTCCTCTGTACGCCCGACAAGGAAACCGAAGCTCGTGAAGCCGGTGCCGATTACGTGGGTCTCGATGAGTTCATCGAAAAAATCAAAGGCGGTTGGACCGATGTCGACGTCATCATCACAACTCCCAACGTAATGGCAAAAGTGGGTGCTTTGGGACGTATCCTCGGCCCGAGAGGCCTGATGCCTAACCCCAAAACGGGTACAGTGACCATGGAGGTCGGTAAAGCTGTCAAAGAGGTTAAGGCCGGTAAAATCGATTTCAAAGTCGATAAATATGGCATTATCCACTCTTCGATCGGCAAAGTTTCTTTTACCGCAGAACAGATCGCTGATAACGCCAAGGAATTTATCGGTATGATCAATAAGCTGAAACCGGCAGCTGCTAAGGGTACTTACATCATCAGTATCTATCTTTCTACAACCATGAGTTGCGGTTTGCAGATAGATCCCAAATCAGTTGAAACGAAATTGTAATTGAAACATGAACAGGGAAGAGAAAAAATTAGTTATCGACAGCTTGGCCGAGAAACTCAACCAATACGCTCATTTCTATGTGACCGATATTGCGAATCTCAACGCCCAGCAGACTGCCGATCTTCGCAGGAAGTGTTTCGAGAATGAGATCAGTCTGGTGATGGTGAAAAACACGCTTTTCATCAAAGCGCTGGAGAAGGCTGATAAAGCCGATGCAGAACTGGTGAAAACGCTGTCGGGTTCATCGTCGATCATGTTCGCCCATACGAACAAGGCTCCGGCCTTGGTAATCAAGGATTTCCGCAAAAATGGTGAGAAACCTATACTCAAAGCCGCATATGTAGAAGAATGTGTCTATGTCGGCGACCAGCATCTCGACGCACTGACCAAGATCAAGAGCAGAGAGGAACTCATCGGTGATATCGTGGCTTTGCTGCAATCTCCGATCAAGAATGTCGTTTCCGCTCTTCAATCGAATGGTGGACAAAAAATCGCGGGTATCGTAAAGGCCCTCGAGGAAAGAAACTAACCAAACAACACAAATCAGTCAAACATTTTAAAAATTTATACAACAATGGCAGATATCAAAAAATTAGCTGAGGAGTTGGTAAACTTGACAGTTAAGGAAGTAAACGAATTGGCTACCATTCTGAAGGATGAGTACGGCATCGAACCCGCTGCTGCTGCGGTTGCAGTTGCTGCTCCGGCCGCCGCTGCTGGCGAACCCGCCGCTGCTGAAAAAACTTCCTTCGACGTAATCCTGAATGCCGCAGGTGGTGGTAAGATTCAGGTTATCAAAGTCGTTAAGGAAATTACCGGACTTGGTCTGAAAGAGGCGAAGGATCTGGTTGACGGCGCTCCCAAAGCTGTAAAAGAAGGCGTATCGAAAGAGGAAGCCGAGGCTATCAAAGCACAACTCGAAGAGGCAGGAGCAGAAGTTGAAGTTAAGTAGCATATACTTATAATTCAGAACATATCGGGTGTAGAGTCTATGGCAATATAGACTCTATGCCTTTTCTCGTTTTTTCAAATGAACGCGAAAGCGAAACGGTTTCGCGATATGTTGCGGAATGTGGGTATATGGGGGAGAGTAGTCGAATCATAGGTACTCCCACCGAAGGATATTCTGGTTGCGGCGCAGGGCCGCAATAGGTGTCTAAACAAACCGTATGTCCCGACCTGGCGTCTTGCCCGTTTAAGGAACGAAACGGTGGAATTTGTGTGATACATCCGCTTCAACTTTAAATTTGTGAACAAATGTCCTTAAAAGCAAATAATCAGAGAATCAGCTTCTCTTCCATTAAAAACAGGATGCCCTATCCCGATTTTCTGGAAGTGCAGCTCAAATCATTCAAAGACTTTTTCCAACTCGACACCACAGCCGAAAATAGAAAAAACGAAGGACTGTACAAGGTGTTCATGGAAAACTTTCCCATTACCGATACCCGGAACAATTTCGTTCTGGAGTTTATCGATTATTATGTGGACCCCCCCAGATATACGATCGAAGAGTGTCTCGAACGGGGATTAACTTATAGTGTCCCCCTGAAGGCAAAGCTCAAACTATATTGCACCGACTCGGAGCACGAAGATTTTGATACGGTCGTTCAGGATGTCTATTTCGGAACGATTCCTTATATGACTCCACGAGGAACCTTCGTTATCAATGGGGCGGAACGTGTGATCGTTTCGCAGTTGCACCGCTCGCCGGGTGTGTTTTTCGGACAGAGTACACATACTAACGGAACCAAACTCTATTCGGCTCGTATCATCCCCTTCAAGGGATCCTGGATCGAATTTGCAACAGACATCAACAATGTCATGTACGCTTATATCGATCGGAAGAAAAAGTTGCCGGTCACTACACTGTTGCGTGCCATCTGTTTCGAAAGTGATCAGCAAATTCTCGAGATTTTCGATTTGGCCGACGAAGTAAAGGTAACCAAGGCTAACCTCAAAAAGGCATTGGGGCGTAAACTCGCTGCCAGAGTATTGAGTACTTGGGTAGAGGATTTCGTGGACGAGGATACGGGTGAAGTGGTATCCATTGAACGAAACGATGTGATTATCGACCGCGAAACCGTCCTCGAAGAGGAACATATCGATAAAATTATAGAAAGCGGAACCAAGAGTATCCTGTTGCATAAGGAGAATCCGAGCGGAAACGATTATTCCATCGTCTACAATACCCTGCAAAAAGACCCCTGCAACTCGGAAAAAGAGGCCGTCGTATATATTTACCGCCAACTTCGTAACTCGGAACCGCCCGACGAAGCAACTGCCCGCGATGTCATCGAGAAGTTGTTCTTCTCCGATAAACGGTATGATTTGGGGGATGTGGGCCGTTTCCGTATCAACAAAAAACTTGGACTTGATATCGATCCTTCTGTGAGAATCCTCACCAAGGAGGATATGATCGCCATAATTAAATATCTGATTTCGCTGATCAATTCGAAAACCGATGTGGACGATATCGACCACCTGAGCAACCGTCGTGTGCGTACGGTGGGCGAACAACTTTCGAACCAATTCTCGGTCGGTTTCGTACGCATGGCCCGTACGATTCGCGAGCGGATGAATGTGCGTGATAACGAGGTGTTTACACCGATCGATCTGATCAATGCCAAAACGCTCTCGAGCGTAATCAACTCGTTCTTCGGAACCAATCAGTTGTCGCAGTTCATGGATCAGATCAATCCGTTGGCTGAAATGACTCATAAACGTCGTCTGTCGGCTCTCGGCCCCGGTGGTCTGTCGCGCGACCGCGCCGGTTTCGAGGTTCGTGACGTGCATTACACGCATTATGGCCGTCTGTGCCCGATCGAAACCCCGGAAGGCCCGAATATCGGTCTGATCTCTTCGTTGTGCGTATATGCAAAGATCAGCGATATGGGATTCATCGAAACGCCCTATCGTAAGGTGGTCGATGGTAAGGTTGATCTCAAGGATGAGGATATCGTTTACATGAGTGCCGAAGAGGAAGAAGGAAAAATCATCGCTCAGGCTTCGGCCAAACTCAACGATGACGGTAGTTTTGTGGAGCCCGATCGGATCAAGGCCCGTGCAGAGGCTGACTTCCCTACCGTTACCGCCAACGAGGTGAATCTGATGGACGTAGCTCCGAATCAGATCGCATCGATTGCAGCGAGCTTGATTCCGTTCCTTGAACACGACGATGCAAACCGTGCACTGATGGGTTCGAACATGATGCGTCAGGCAGTACCTCTGATCAACCCGGAGGCCCCGATCGTCGGAACAGGTCTGGAAAGTTACATGATCGGTGACAGCCGAATTCAGATCGTTGCAGAAAAAGATGGTGAGGTCGTTTTTGCCGATGCATCTCAAATTCAGGTGAAATATGAACGGACCGAAGACGAAATTCTCGTTAGCTTCGATCCCGAGGTGACAACCTATATTCTGCCGCGTTACCGTAAAACCAATCAGAATATGTCCGTCACCCTCCGTCCGTTGGTTATGAAGGGCGATAAGGTGACCAAAGGGCAGATTCTAACAGAAGGATATTCGACCGATAACGGTGAATTGGCTCTCGGTCGTAACCTGAAAGTGGCTTTCATGCCATGGAAAGGATATAACTTTGAGGACGCCATCGTGATTTCCGAACGTTTGGTTCGCGAAGACCTTTTTACATCGGTCCATGTGGACGAATACATCATGGAGGTGCGCGAGACCAAACGCGGTGTGGAAGAGTTGACTGCCGATATCCCGAATGTGAGCGAAGACGCCACGAAAGATCTCGACGAAAACGGAATCATCCGTATTGGTGCCAATGTGAAACCGGGAGATATCCTGATCGGTAAGATTACCCCGAAAGGCGAAAGCGATCCCTCCCCGGAAGAGAAACTCCTTCGGGCTATCTTCGGCGACAAGGCCGGCGATGTGAAAGATGCCTCGCTCAAAGCTCAACCGTCGCTTTACGGTGTGGTGATCGACAAAAAGCTCTTCAGCCGTGCCAACAAAGATTCCAAGAAAGGCAAACAGACCGAAAAGCTCCAACTTGAGAAGATCGACGCCCAGTTCGCAAAGGATGCCGGTGAATTGAAGGGAATCCTGGTGGATAAGCTTTGGACCATTGTCAAGGATAAAACCACGCAGGGAATCAAGGATTATCTCGGTACGGAGATCTATGCCAAAGGCACCAAGTTTACCCGCAAAATGCTTGAGGAGATCGACTATCTGAATCTCAACATAGAACGGTGGACCGGTAACGAACATGCCGACAAACTGATCGGGCAGGCCATCAACAACTACACGATCAAGTATAAGGAACTCGATGCAAAAGCAAAGCGCGAGAAGTACAACATTACCAATGGTGATGAACTCCCTGCCGGTATCATCCAGTTGGCAAAGGTTTATATTGCCAAGAAACGCAAACTGAAGGTGGGTGACAAGATGGCCGGACGTCACGGGAATAAGGGTATCGTTGCCAAGGTGGTTCGCGATGAAGACATGCCGTTCCTCGAAGACGGGTCGATCGTCGATATCGTTTTGAACCCGCTGGGCGTGCCTTCCCGTATGAACTTGGGACAGATTTACGAGACGGTTCTCGGCTGGGCAGGTAAAGAGCTGGGCCTGAAATTCTCGACACCGATCTTCGATGGTGCAACACTCGACCAAATCAACGAATATACGGCCAAGGCTGGTGTACCTCGCAGCGGTCGGACCTATTTGCGCGATGGCGGTACGGGAGAGCAGTTCGATCAACCGGCTACAGTCGGTGTAATCTACATGTTGAAACTCGGTCACATGATCGATGACAAGATGCATGCCCGTTCGATCGGCCCCTATTCGCTTATCACACAGCAACCGTTGGGCGGTAAAGCGCAGTTCGGCGGTCAGCGTTTCGGTGAAATGGAGGTTTGGGCGTTGGAGGCATTTGGCGCCGCCAACATCCTGCAGGAAATACTGACCATCAAGAGCGACGACGTGATGGGCCGTGCCAAGGCCTACGAAGCGATAGTCAAAGGCGATAACCTGCCTCAGGCCGGTATTCCCGAATCGCTGAACGTGCTCTTGCACGAACTCCGCGGTCTGGCTTTGAGCGTCAAACTCGAATAGCGACACCGCATAAGTCGACAGCCTTCCGAGAGAGGCCCCATTGTGGGTATCTCTCTTAGGTTGGCGAAAGAGTGAAAAATATAAAACAGGTGAAATATATGTCATTCAAGAAGGACAATAAAA
>CASDWR010000140.1 GCA_949284665.1 uncultured Rikenellaceae bacterium
CATCGTGCTGGTAGCCGAAAGCGATGTTACGGGCGGGGCCATGGGATTGGCCGAACGCGTCAAGAAAGAGTATCCGCAATATGATGTACGGGTGACAATTCTCGGACATATCCAACGGGGCGGGTCACCGACAGCTTCGGACCGGATTCTGGCCAGCCGTATGGGAGAAGCAGCTATCAATGCATTGATCGAAGGACAACGCAACGTGATGGTCGGTATCCAGAACGATGTACTCGTCTATGTCCCTTTCACAAAGGCTATCCGGGACGACAAGCCTATCAACCGGGATCTCCTCAATACGGTCAAAATCCTTTCGATCTGATCTGTTTCAAAAAAGAGATCCGGATAATCCGACTTTTTGTCTACCTCCGACCTACACAATGGCCATAGAGGTTTCTTAACCGTCTCGATATCGGCTGTATCGAGTTTCGGAGCATCATTCCGCATGAATCCTTTTGCCGTATTTCCCATATTGGGATTCGAGGTCTGTCATTTCTCCTCTCGAACGGAGAGACGACAGACCTTTTCGCATCGAAACGCCCGATTTGAGCGCAGCATACCGAAAGTCAATTCGAGAACACATGCACCGATGGGACGGACCGAAATGATCCCGACAAACTTATCTTTCATCGCACCGACATCGCCTTTCAACCGGAAAAGAATTTTTGTTAGGAGAATCGGAAAAAACAATTATATTTGTAGCTGTTTTTGCCCGAAGAGACAACGGGGTTATAAGAGACTGTTTATCATCATATTGACAACAAAAGGAAGATATGGTGGGAGTTTCTCCTTTGCTTTTTGGGGATCGGCTTATCAGCTGCTAACTACAATCGATTGGAAATGAAGAGAGTGATCGGCATAGGGAATGCCTTGACGGATTTTTTGGTTAATTTGAATTCGGATGCGGTGTTGTCGGAATTCGGTTTGAGTCGCGGCAGCATGAGTCTGGTAGATTCCGAATTGCAGCGGAAAATTCAGGAACGGACAGCCGATCTGCCCCATACGCTTTCATTGGGAGGTTCGGCATCGAATACGATTCGTGCAATGGCGCGCCTGGGAGCCGAAGTGGGTTTCATCGGGAAGGTGGGCCGTGACTCGACAGGACGTTTTTTCGAGAAAGCATTGGTGAATCTTCGCATCGAACCATTCGTCTCTCATGGCCAACAACGTTCAGGTCGTTGTCTGTCGTTGGTCTCTCCGGACGGGGAACGTACCATGATAACTTTCCTCGGTGCCGCACTCGAACTCGAAGGAACCGATGTGGCCGATGATGTTTTCAAAGGTTTCGATTGTCTGTACATAGAAGGTTATCTGGTCCAGAATCACGATTTGATCCGAAGTGTGGTTCAACGGGCAAAAGAGGCTGGACTGAAAGTAGCCATCGATCTGGCCAGTTACAACGTAGTGGCCGAGAATCTCGAATTCCTGCAATCGCTTGTGGCCGACTATGTCGACATTCTTTTTGCAAATGAACATGAGGCCCAAGCCTTTACCGGAGAACCTGAACCGATCAACGCATTGGAAGCCATATCGAAGATGTGTGAACTGGCCGTGGTGAAAATCGGCACACGCGGAGCATATATCAAAAGCAGCGGAGAGGTAATCCATGTGGGCATCATGGCTGCGGCCAGGCGTGTGGATACCACCGGAGCCGGCGATTTTTATGCTGCGGGGTTCCTGTTCGGCATGTGTCGCGGACTTTCGCTCCGCCAGTGCGGTACGATTGGTGCGATCGCCGCAGGCAAGGTAATCGAGGTGGTTGGAACCACATTCGGCGAGGAGGCATGGGAAGAGATATTTCGACTCGTCAACAAAGTGGAAACAGAAAAATATTTGTTCTGATGGTTTATACGGTAACACTCGAAGAGATGGAGTTCCGTGCTTCGCACGGATGTTACGACCTGGAGAAAGTAGTCGGGAACCATTTTTCGGTTTCGCTGTCGATCGATGCCGAGTTGGACGAAGCAGCCGAAGCCGATGATGTAACCCGAACGATCAACTATCAGTTGGTCTACGACATTGTCGCCCGAGAAATGTGCATACCGTCGAACATTCTGGAACATGTGGCATTAAGGATTATCCGAGCTATTCAAACCGCATTCCCCCAGGCAATTAAGGTAAAGATAACCGTTTCGAAACAGGCGCCGCCGTTGGGGGGCAAGGTGAAAAGCGCTTCAGTAACCTTGAGCGGCTCCCGTTTTTGTTGATGAAGTGTTAATAAAAATAATGGGGATGCCCGAAGAGATAGAAGAAATTTCGGTAAAATTGTATAATTTGCCGCATCGATACGAGAAATCTAAAAATAGAAAAACATATAAAGAGAGAGTGTAAAAATGTCCGAAGAGAAAGAAGTACAGGGTCAAACTCTGACGGAGTACCCTTACAATGAGGCGGTTGAAGCTGCCAAAGAGTATTTCGGCGGCGATGAACTCGCTGCAACCGTATGGGTCAGCAAATATGCACTCAAGGATTCGTTCAACCGGATTTACGAGAAATCTCCGGAACAGATGCATTGGCGCATCGCAAACGAGATCGCCCGTATCGAAAGAGGTTATCCGGATGCCATGAGTGCGGAAGAGGTTTTCGAATTGCTCGACAAATTCCGGTACGTGATTCCGCAAGGCGGACCTATGACGGGTATCGGCAATAATCTGCAAATTGCCTCCCTGTCGAACTGTTTTGTGATCGGCCACAAGAAGCCCGCCGATTCGTATGGCGGTATCATCCGTATCGATGAAGAGCAGGTTCAGTTGATGAAGCGAAGAGGCGGTGTCGGACACGACCTTTCGCATTTGCGCCCGGCAGGGACCCCGGTACTCAACAGCGCACTCACCTCAACAGGTATCGTTCCGTTCATGGAACGTTATTCCAATTCCACACGGGAAGTGGCACAGGATGGCCGCCGAGGAGCCTTGATGCTCTCCCTCTCCATCAAACACCCCGATGCCGAAAGTTTCATCGACGCCAAATTGGAACAGGGTAAGGTAACCGGAGCCAACGTGTCGATCAAGATCGACGATGAATTTATGCGCTGCGCACTGGCCGGGAAACCTTATGTGCAACAGTTCCCCATCGATTCCGATAAACCGATGTACAAAAAGGAGATCGATGCATCGGCTTTGTGGAAAAAAATCGTACACAATGCTTGGAAAAGCGCCGAACCCGGTGTGTTGTTTTGGGATACGATCTTGAGAGAATCCGTTCCGGATTGCTACGCGGACGAAGGATTCGTTACCGTATCGACCAACCCCTGCGGAGAGATTCCTCTCTGTCCCTACGACAGCTGCCGCTTGTTAGCAATCAATCTTTACAGTTATGTAAAGGATCCTTTTACGGAGAAAGCCACGTTCGATTTTGACAAGTTCAAGAAGCACGTGGAAAAGGCCATGCGAATGATGGACGATATCATCGATCTGGAAATCGAAAAGATCGATGCAATTTACAAAAAGATCAAAGGGGATCCAGAAGATCTTGAAATCCGGCGGGTGGAGTTGTCGCTGTGGGAGAAAATTCGTGAGAAAGCGATCAAAGGCCGTCGTACGGGACTTGGCATTACGGCCGAGGGCGACATGCTGGCGGCATTGGGGCTGGTATACGGCACGGACGAGGCGATCGACTTCGCCGTACAGGTACAAAAGACATTGGCTGTGGAGGCATATCGAGCATCGGTCAAGATGGCACGCGAACGCGGAGCTTTCCCGATGTACAGTACCGAAAAGGAGAAAAACAATCCGATGATCGGCCGAATCAGGGAAGCTGATCCTGCTCTTTACGAAGAGATGGCAGAATATGGCCGCCGGAATGTGGCCATGTTGACCATTGCCCCGACCGGGACCACTTCGCTCATGTCACAAACCACTTCAGGAATCGAACCGGTATTCCGCCCTGTCTACAAACGTCGCCGTAAGGTCAATCCGAACGACAAGGATGTAAAGATCAAATTTCAGGATGAGGTGGGTGACTCGTTCGAAGAGTATTTCGTTTTCCACCACAAGTTCCTCACATGGTTGACAGTAAACGGATACGACACCTCGAAACTCTCGGATATTTCCGAAAAAGAGTTGGATGATCTGGTTGCTCGCTCTCCCTACCACAAGGCGACGGCAAACGACATCGATTGGGTAGCCAAGGTCAAGATGCAGGGGGCAATTCAAAAATGGGTCGATCACTCCATTTCCGTTACGGTCAATTTGCCCAACAACGTAACCGAAGAGTTGGTCGGCGACGTCTATCGTACGGCTTGGGAATGCGGTTGCAAAGGAGTCACCGTATATCGTGACGGATCGCGTACCGGAGTGCTGGTGGACGCCAAGCCGAAGAACAAGGAGAAAGGCAGCGATGATTGCCACTGCGAAGGATACAAACCACCTTTGAAACGACCGAGAGAATTGGAAGCCGATGTGGTTCGTTTCAAAAACGGCAAGGAAGATTGGATCGCCTTTGTCGGAATATATTGCGAACGGCCTTACGAAATTTTCACCGGAAAGATCGAAGAAGATGCCATGTTCATTCCCAAGAGTGTCAAGAAAGGAGAAATTCTCAAGGTCAGGGAAGAGGATGGGAAAAAACGTTACGATTTCCGATATAAGGACAAATACGGCTACACGAATACGATCGGAGGTATATCGCGTCTGTTCAACATGGAGTTCTGGAACTATGCGAAACTGATTTCCGGAGTGTTGCGCAACGGCATGCCGATTGACGACGTAGTCAACCTCGTCGACTGGTTGCAATTCGACAGCGAAACGATCAATACCTGGAAAAACGGTGTGGCCCGTGCG
>CASDWR010000141.1 GCA_949284665.1 uncultured Rikenellaceae bacterium
CCGACCAATGTAAGCTCTCAACTGCGCAACCAGCAACTCTTTCGACTCCTCGATTCCCCGCCGATCGGGCGCCACGCCCATACGAGCCGCATAGGCGATAAAATCGTCGAGCAGGTTCAAATCATTGTCCAGCAATTTGTCCAATTGCGATACTGTTTTTATTCGATTGATTTGAGCACGATGCCGATCCGCATACTCGAGTGTGTAGCGGAACAAGATATTGCGTCCCGTCACCTCGATAAAATAGCGGCTCACATCCGTCGTATCAAGCGGTACGAAAATGTCGGGCATGATGCCTCCCCCGCCATAGACGATTTTCCCCTTCTCGGTCACGAACTTGAGACTGTCGGCAAAACGGATACTGTCTGCCGAGAACATCTCGTTATGCAGGTATCGGTTGATGATATCGTTCGCATAATCGCTTTCTCCTTTGTTGTAAGGTTTCTGGATTGACCGTCCGGTAGGTGTATAGTAACGTGCCACTGTCAACCGGATCGCTGACCCGTCGGTAAAAGGGATCTGTTGTTGGACCAGCCCCTTCCCATAGGATCGACGTCCCACCACCGTACCCCGGTCGTTATCCTGAATAGCCCCGGCGAGAATCTCACTCGAAGATGCACTGCCTTCATCGACCAGAACCGCCAGTGCCAAATCCGAATATTGTCCCCTCCCGTCGCTGAACTCTTCGATCCGCTGTCCGAACCGATCCTCGGTATAAACGATTTTCTTACCGGCAGGCAGAAATTCGTTCGCCAATAAAATCGCCTGATCCAGGAAACCACCATTGTTCCCCCTCAAATCGAAAATCAAACCGGTCATTCCTTCCCTGCGAAGATTGTCGAGTGTCTGCAGTAATTCGGCATGGGAGTTTTTTGAAAAAGCCGACAATTTCACGAAACCGATTTGCGGAGTAAGCATGAACGCCGCATCGATACTTTTCATCGGAATTTTGTCGCGCATGATAGTAATCGGCACCAAGTTTTCTATCCCCTGACGAAGCACAGAGACCTTTACCGTCGTTCCACGCGGTCCACGCAACATCTTCATGATCCGATCCTGCGGAATATTGCGACCTGCCACCAGCGAATCATCGATTTCGACAATTCGATCTCCGCTTACGATTCCGGCTTTGTAACTGGGACCCTGAGGAATGACATTCAAGACGACAATCGTATCGGTCGCCATGTTGAAAACCACCCCGATCCCCTCGAACTCACCATCCAGCGCCTCGTTTGCCTGCCCCATCTCCGCTGCAGGAATATAAACCGAATGGGGATCCAGTTCCCGCATCAATTCGGGCATCAATTTTTCCACGATGGAGTCGGTATTGACACTATCCACATACATTCGGTCGATCAACGACAACGTATATGAGAGTTTATTGTTTTTCCCTACCATTTCCCGTGCGATTCTGCCTATCTGTGAACGGGCCTTGTCACGACCGATGGTCATGCCGAACAATAGACCGAATACCAGCACAACCGCCAGTAACAATGGGAAAAGTACATGCGATTTCTTATTTCGATACATACGAATTACTGATTATTGAACGTATAGGCCAACCCGATCGTAAACATATACTGATACTGGAGTGACGTACTCGCTTCCTTCAAATAATAGGCCTGTCCGTAAACGGTTGTGGTAAGATACTTGGTAAGAAAAATATCGAACGTGTTTTCCCAACGTACCGTTGGGTCGGTTTTGATATTGGTAAACGAATAGAGCACTCCCGAATACTGAAACATCTTTTTGCCCCCTACATCTCGACCAAATTTCAAATCGCATTTTATCTCAACCGAAGGACCGATTTTCCCTTCCATGCGGTTGCCTTGCGGAACACCATATTTACCCAATTCGGAAACTTCGCGGTCGAGCACAGTAATCAAGTTGCCAGAAATGGGCGACAAAGTGATTTTGAATGGGGATGTCTTGCTGCTGAACGTAAAACCTCCCGCCACTTCGAAATAGCCGGGAGCCATGAAAGCCGAAACTTTCGAGTCATCATCACGAGCCTTGTATCCCGTCGTAAACTGGCTGCGCAAATTCGCCGAGGCCGAATAGGACCAGTTGTTGTGCATGGTCCAACCGACCTGAAAGTTCAACTTCCACTCATCCACATTCTTGAATGGAGCGTCATCGATGACATTCATCCCGTAACGAGCACTTGCACTATAATCGATATTCAACTTTTCCCGTTTGTACCGATGTCTGAATGAAAGAGTAGAGATTGCGGAGAACGTATTGTTTCCACTACTGGTCCAGTTCTCGAATTGCTGCAACTGGGTTTGAAGCGTGGCCTTGAATTCCACATTGTTTCGTTCCTTGCGAATCCTGCGCCGCTCGGCATTCCATGCAGCCCGATCGAAGAACTCCTTGTCGAGCGATACGTTCGGGCTGTCGTGAAGAAATTCGAATTGGCGTAACGGCACATCGCTCTTCTTCCGAATCGTGAACTGAGCCGATGCAGGCATCGTCTCCAATATTACGACGATTACTGCAAACAACACCCTACACCCTATTTTCCTTTTCATAAATAACCCCGTGAATCCAGAATAATCCTGCTCTACGTTACAAAGGTAATAATTTTCACCCGAAATCAACGCACTTCTGCATCACAACACTTATTCACCATACCGTGATCGAGAGAGAACGGCTCACCGTTTGATGGGAAATGTGATACGGCTTTTGTAAAAACTCCCTATATTTGTACATATAATATAATAAACGTATCGCTACATGCCATGAAATACTTTGGAGCCCACATCAGCGCATCGGGAGGTGTGGAAAACGCACCTGACAACGCACATGCCATAGGTGCGGGGGGATTCGCCCTGTTTACCAAGAACCAACGCCAATGGAGTGCCGCGCCGCTGACGGCACACAGCATCGACTCATTCAAGGCACGATGCGCAGAATACGGTTACCGGTCTTTTCAGATCATGCCTCATGACAGCTACCTCATCAATCTCGGACATCCGGAGACGGAAGGCCTTGCCAAATCCCGTGAAGCCTTCCTCGATGAAATGACCCGCTGCCAGCAACTGGGACTCGATCGCCTTAATTTCCATCCTGGAAGCCACTTGAATCGCATCAGTCTGGAAGAGTGTCTTAACCGGGTAGCTGAAAGTATCAATCAGGCTCTCGACAAAACCAGCGGAGTGACAGCCGTCATTGAGAATACGGCCGGCCAGGGTTCGAACGTCGGCTTTGCATTCGAACATCTGGCATACATCATCGATCGGGTGGAAGACAAAACCCGGGTGGGCTTCTGTATCGATACCTGCCATGCCTTTGCCGCAGGGTACGACCTGCGTACCGAGGAAGCGTGCCTCAACACATTCAAGCAACTCGACCGAATCGTTTCACTCCGATATTTGCGAGGTATGCATCTCAACGACGCCTTGCGTCCGCTCGGAAGTCGAATCGACCGACATGCACCGCTCGGCCAGGGAGAGATCGGTCCGGAGTGTTTCCGCTTCATTGCCCGCGACTCCCGATTCGACGACATGCCTTTGATACTTGAAACTCCCGATGAAGCGCGCTGGCCGGAAGAGATTCGCATGCTTTACCGTTTCTCGGAAGAATAAGAGATTGTCCTCAAACAGGAATCGGGAGGACGGCTTACCGTCCTCCCGATTCCTGTTTCTTACTGCAAACCATGCCGAACGGTGGTGAGCCTAAAGGCGCTCAAGATCACCGGATTCTCGCCAAAGCATTGAGTATGGCATTGGCACCGGGAACCGCCAACGACCGAACAGTTCCCGAAGAGGAAACATCGCTGTATGTCACCTCTCCATCGGAAATCGTAACGATGCTCAAACCGTCGTTCATCACTTGCCAATCGGTAAGGGTTCCCTGAGCGGTAAAGATTACCTTATTCTGTGTGCGATCCTCAATCAGGGTACGGGCAACGGTTCCCTCTTTTTGATCAATTGTATAGAGATAGTGTTCGTTCGTACCGCTTACCCCGAGATACTCCCCGGAAGGTGTCCCCTGCGGCAAAGTATGCACATTGATTGTCCCATCGCTATCGGAAATCGTCACCTGCATCCCCTCTTTGGAAACAGCCGATGATTCCAACCAAAGTTTCCCGTCGGCACGGAATACCGTATAAAACTGGTATATCTTGTCGGACAGTTGACGAACGGTGCTCCATTCAGCAACGGAATAAGTAAGCCGTTGCAACAAGAGTTCTTGCGCACTTGTCATTGAAGACTGTCTGCGCATCACACGATAAACACACTCCGACCCTGCAACCGTTTCCGGATAAATGCATGACGAATAATCCGAAAAAGGATCCCGTATTTCACGAACATTACCCGCGGCATCCACCATACGGGTAGCACTATACAGGACATCTCCATTCCGCAAAACAGACCACCCGTAATACATTGGATTCCATCCACTTCCCTTGACCGTAATTTCCGCACCTTCAGGCGTTAACCGTTCAATATCAAGGGATGTCGCCCATTCATATTCAGCTTCCTCGCTGAACCATCGGCCAGCATAGGAATCCTCATACAAATTGGGAATCTCAATTTTCCAAATCGGCTCGTATGAGAGTTTGGACACGGTATAACTGCTTTCAGCAAGGTAGTAAAACGAATTGGAACCCTCGAGCCACTGGTATTGATTATCCACCCCAAAGCGGATCGATTGACCTTCGCCCGCAAGATCGGACAGATCGAAAATCAGACCATCCGTCGCACGTACCAGGATACAGCGCGATTCGTATTCCGGAGTCTGAAAGGCAAGATAGCCTTTCTCGTCCAAAAAACTGGTCCGGTAACCCGTCAGGTCATACACGTAGGCAACAAAATAGTTCGCATGAATCATACGCATGTTGGTGAGATATGAACCTTCCACCAGGTCCCCCTTCCAATCCCGACAAACGATCGGGGCCAACGTGCCATCGGATGCAGTGAAAGCATAGCTTTTCGTTATTGTCGGTTCGACTATCCCATATTCGGGGAAATCCTCATAATCCGCATTATCGCATATTACACTGAACAAGGCTGTCACATCCGACAGATCAACGAATGCGGCATATCCGGGAACAGCGGTTGATTCCGGCCCGACCAGTCCATACACCAGTACCTGTAAGTCATACTCTTTCCCTTCGTAATTGAGGGTCATCGTTTTTTCTCCCCGCCAATCAGCCGGGAGCATTACTTTCAGCAAACGATCTTTCATTTCGGTAATGTTCAGAGATTTCCCTTCGGCGGTAATCGTCACCTTAAGCTCTTCACCTTCCATGAACGAAAAGTTGCCGGTAAATTC
>CASDWR010000142.1 GCA_949284665.1 uncultured Rikenellaceae bacterium
AAGACCCTGTGAACCGGGCAACGCCGCAAGCACCATATAACTACCGAATGCACCCATGTTCTTCTTCATGGCGCCCACTGCGGCACAACCCGCGTTCGAGGTTCCGATGGAGCTGGCGATACCGGAAAGCCCCACCATCAGGGCAGCACCGATGTAAGCTAATGTAATTGGTTCCATAACTTTTTTAAAAATTTTTAAATAATTCTGAATATTTTATTGATTGTTGTTTTTACGGAAAGGGGTGAAAGGACGTTGTGCGGCTTCAAAACCTGCATTCTTGTAGAACTCCACGAATGTCAAACGCATCGGGTGCACGAAAGACCCCAGCGAAGACATGAACAGGTTTATCGAATGGCCGAACAAAAGGATCAATACGGCAACAAGCTGTTTGACCACCGGAATATCGGGAGCCAATCCGACAGCCAAATCATTGAAAACCAACGCTAATGTTCCACCGGAAAGACAAAGTGCGAAGAGACGGATATAACTCAACAGATCTCCCATCAAACCGATGACGTTGTTATAGGTATCCCACAACCCGGAGCCGAAATTAATCAACGGATTACGTCCCGGGGTATTGAGGAAAAACATCAGCACCAGACCCACACCGAGCAAAACCAGATAGACAGGCGAATGCATCGAGAAACCCGAAACCCCGGCCGCCGGAAGGAAAATCGCTGCTATCGAAGCAACCAATACGATCAACCACCCCAATGGCCCCAAGGCATACTTGAAACCGGATTGAATTGATATGTTGACGACCCTCAACACCATGGCGAAAAGGATCTGTACGATACCCACCACCAACGCCAGGTAAAAGATAACGTCTGTGGTCAAAAATTTGTCCTTGTAATCGGCAAAAAGAGGTTGCTCGGCAAGTTGTACTCCGAAAAACGATCCGGCAAGGAACCCGAACAACATCGTTGACATGCCACAACAAAATGCCAACCAGGCCAACGATTTCATACCCGGTTTGATCTTCATCAGCAACAATGATAAAACCACAAAGAACAATCCGTATCCCGCATCCCCGAGGCAAAAGCCGAAAAAGAGCATATAGAACGGTGCAAAATAGGGTGTCAAGTCAATCGACCCATATTTTGGCAACGAATAAAAATTGCCGATCAACTCGAAAAGCCGTGCGAACCGATTGTTGTGCAAGACCACTGGCGTATCATCTTCGGGCATGGGTCGTTCCTTGACGTATACCACATCGGAGCATTCATCCAACATGGAATCGATCCGGGCAGTACTCTCCTCGGTCGCCCAACCCTCCATGACGACAAGCGTCCCTTCCGCTTCGTCACGACCGCTGCGCATCGCCCGACTCATCTCCAGCTCATCGGCCAACCCACGACCATGTGCCTCAATCATGTCGGCCGATGCAGCACAACGTGCCAGCACCTCGTTCCAGCCTTCCAGTTCGCGCTTCAGGCCGGCAATCTGTTCCCGTTTCCCGGTTACAGTCATCGTCGGTTCCTTCAGTTGCTGCGCGTCGATGTTCGGCTCCTCTTCCCCGATCGTTACCACCACAAAGTAGACCGCACTGCCGGTCTCTCCGATCTTCTCAATCGTCAGGTCATCGCCATGTTCGGCAGTCAGTCGGGCATAATCGTTGGGCAACATCGTATAAAAGCGGAGATGCACGCCCGCTTCGGCAAGCGCCGCAATCTTTTCCGTCGAAAAATCACCCCAAACCGCCAATTCGGTTGCCTCCTTTTCCGCTTTCTCAATACGCCCCTTGAGCGACTCAATCTCGGAAATCGCCTTTACATAATTCTCGAACGCTTCCTTGCCATCAGCAAACGGTTCACCGGCAACATATGCCCGATCGGACTTCATCGCTGCAAACCGGTCGGCTGCACTCTTGTGCTGTTCGAGCGCCCCGAGCAACGAGCGTTCGTGTTCATTCGGCTCCCAACCCGTGACAGTAATGTCGACAAGTCCCAATTCCTGCAACTTTT
Organism: uncultured Rikenellaceae bacterium; assembly: GCA_949284665.1. Taxonomy (GTDB): domain Bacteria; phylum Bacteroidota; class Bacteroidia; order Bacteroidales; family Rikenellaceae; genus Tidjanibacter. The sequence continues at coordinate 1,965 of CASDWR010000142.1, forward strand.
CCAGGAATTCCGCCCGCCTCTGATAATAGAGCACGAACGTGTATTTACTCATCTTGACTATCATAGCGCCTCCGATCGTTCATGTTTCGTTTTCACTATCTTCTGCGCACTCTTGGAAAGATTCTCCTCATCCTCCAGAAAACGCTTGATCTTGCGTATAGCGTCTTCGTACCCGGGAATCTGAACCTTTTCGTAAAGATTCACCTTCTGGGTCGTCTTCTTGCGGGCAAAATCAAGCAACTCGGTCTTTCGCGCATAAACCTCGTATTCGATCCCCAACCGGGCAATCTCTTTCAACAGATCGACCCCGTCCGAAAACCACAGAGGTGCACTGAACAAATCGTACTCCTTCTGCCGGAAACGAATATCACGCAATGCGGGAACCCGTACCCCCGCTATTTTCGTAACGGCGATATCGACCCCGTCGATACGGACCAATCCCGCATCGAACTCCCCCCACAGTGCACTCATGTAATCATAACGTGCCAACAATTCGGACAAACGCAACTCATAATCCGAAGCCGTATCCCGAGCCTTCTTCACCTCGATGCGAAGCGCCGACTCCTTACTTTTGATCGTAGGAAGTGCTTTCTGTCGCATCTTGAGCTGCTTGTCCAATTCGCCCAACGACGTCTTGTTATACTGAAACCTGATAGCCATACGGACCTTGTTATTTATCCTGAGGCCAATACTTGGCCACCAACTCCTCTTTGATCGAAACTTCGCTCTTGCTGAAATACTCGGCAAAAAGTTTCCATGCCGTATCGAGCATCTCCGTAATATCGATATTCACATCGATTGCCAACAGCTTCTCAGAATATGCCTTCGCAAACTTCAATGCCCGTTCGTCATAATCCGACAAATCAAATCCGTTTTCCAGTTTGGTTTTGGCATTGGCCGCATCGGAATAGAGACGCACAGCCGCATTCATTACCTGCGGATGGTCTTCCCGCGTCTTCTTGCCGATCACCAGCTGTTTCAATCGCGAAAGGCTACGGAACGGATCGACAATAACCTTACCCGTATCACTATCCCTGCGCAGGAAAAGTTGTCCCTCGGTAATATATCCCGTATTGTCGGGTACGGCATGCGTGATGTCGCCGCCGGAAAGAGTCGTCACAGCGATGATGGTGATCGAACCGCCGTTGGGCAACTGGACCGCCTTTTCGTAAATCTTGGCCAGATCGGAGTAAAGAGATCCAGGCATGGAGTCTTTCGATGGGATCTGGTCCATTCGGTTCGACACAATCGCCAGCGCATCCGCATAGAGTGTCATGTCGGTCAACAGCACCAACACTTTCTCCCCTTTGTCGACAGCAAAATATTCGGCCGCAGTCAAGGCCATATCGGGAACCAGCAACCGTTCCACCGGCGGATTCTCCGTCGTATTGACAAAACATACGATACGATCAAGCACCCCTGCGTTCTCAAACAAAGTACGGAAATAGAGAAAATCGTCGTTGGTCATACCCATACCCCCGAGAATGATCTTGTCGGCCTTGGCTCGCAACGCCACATTCGCCATCACCTGGTTGTATGGCTGGTCCGGATCTGCGAAGAAAGGAATCTTCTGGCCCGAAACAATCGTATTGTTCAGGTCGATACCGGCAATGCCAGTGGCAATCAGTTCCGAAGGTTGGATACGTTTGAACGGGTTCACGGTCGGGCCTCCGATCTCTCGAATCTCCCCTTCGACCGGTGCTCCTCCATCCAACGGTTCTCCGTACGCATTGAAAAACTGTCCGGCCAACTGATCTCCGACTCGCAACACCGGCGGTTCTCCATGGAATATCACCTCCGAATCGGTGGCAATTCCCTCCGTTCCCTCGAAAACCTGCAACGTCACCTCGTCGCCGCTGATACGCACCACCTGAGCCAACTTGCCCCCTACAGTGGCCAATTCATCGTTCCCGACACCCGACGCACGCAAACTGACGGTAGCTTTCGTAATATTGTCTATTCTCGTGTATATCTTCTGAAATGCTTTCGTCTCCATAATCTATGCTACTTGTTTTTCCTGCCTTCCGGCTACCATCTCTTCTATCTGTTTGCGGTAATCCTCGAACTTCTCGCTCTGCCACTCCGCGTAGTTCATCTGTTTGAACAGATTGATCAATCCTTTGAAAAACGAAGAACACTCCTGAAAATCGGCAAACGAAAAATTACGACTGCAAACATCCAGCACCATATTATACATGTATTTCTGTCGCTCGAGCGGACAATTCGCATCGATCGAATCGAAGGCATCCTGCTGAAGAATCACGAAATCGATCAATTCGCTCTTCCAGAAACGTTCGTGATACTCTACGGGGACACCATCATCTCCCAGAATATTGATCTGGTCATTGGCTTCCTTACCCCGTTGTACGATTGTCTTCCCTTCGTTCACCTTCTCAACCCACTCATTCTCCACCAACCGGTCAAGATACTCTCTGATCTCGGGGTATTCCAGATATTTCGAATAACTTTCGAGCGGATCGATGGCCGGATAACGTTTGCTATCGGCCCGCTGTTGAGAAAGCGCGTAAAAACAACGGGCCGCCTTTTTAGTCGATTCGGTTACCGGTTCCTTGAGGTTTCCTCCTGCCGGCGATACCGTTCCGAGGAACGTCACGGATCCAGTCTCCCCATTGCGGAGATTGACCAATCCCGCACGCGAATAGAAATTCGAGATAATGGCGGAAAGGTCCATCGGGAACGCATCCTGGCCAGGAAGCTCCTCCAAACGATTGCTCATCTCCCGCAAGGCTTGTGCCCAACGCGATGTGGAATCGGCCAGGATCAGCACTTTCAACCCCATTGCACGGTAGTATTCGCCAATAGTCATCCCTGTATAAACGGACGCCTCTCGGGCAGCAACCGGCATATTCGACGTATTGCAAATGATCGTCGTTCGCTCCATCAGTTTATGCCCCGTATGCGGGTCATCCAGCAAGGGAAATTCCGTAAAGATTTCAACAACCTCATTGGCTCGCTCTCCGCAGGCAACCACAATGATCACATCCGCATCCGCCTGCTTCGATATGGCATGCTGAAGCACCGTTTTGCCGGCACCGAACGGTCCCGGAATAAATCCCGTCCCTCCGTCCGCAAGCGGGTTGAATGTATCGATGGCACGCACACCCGTCTCCATGATGCGTGTCGGACGCGGCTTGGACACATAACTCTTGATCGCCCGCTTGACCGGCCATCGCTGCACCATCGTAACCGGGTGTTCTTTCCCATCCCCGTCGAGTAACACGGCAACCGTATCGCCGATTCTGTACTCCCCCGCATCTGCCACACGCTCAACCGTGTATGTCCCTTCCATGACGAAAGGAACCATGATTTTGTGCGATATCCATTTCTCCTTCACCTGCCCAAGCCAATCGCCGGCCACCACTCGTGCACCTTTCTCGGCCAATGGTTCAAATTCCCAAAGCTTTTCGTAATCGAGCGGTTCGGTACGAATTCCTCGACTGATGAACAATCCTTCCATCTTCTCGAGGTCGTTCTGTAAACCATCGTAATTCCGCGAAAGAATACCCGGGCCCAATGTAGCCTCAAGCATGTGCCCTTCAAATTCGACGGCGGCTCCGACCTTCAGGCCGCGAGTGCTGTCGAATACCTGCACGTATGCATTCTCCCCAACCACTTTGATAACTTCGGCCATCATCTTTACATCCCCCAATACGATATGGCATATCTCGTTTTGAGACACGGCCCCGGCCGTCTTGACCACAACGATATTGGATATGATTCCTACTACTTGTCCTGTCGTTTTCATATATTGTCTTATCGTTATTATTTCATCTCCTCACCGGCCGTCGCTATAAACTCCCGTCCGCTCAACGACTCGACCAAACGATCG
>CASDWR010000143.1 GCA_949284665.1 uncultured Rikenellaceae bacterium
CGGGTGAAAGCATCTTCTTCGGGTATGTCGGCCGTGGCCAGGTGTGAAAATATGGATCGAACGACCACGCTTTGGCCGTTGGCTCGCAACGTACGGATCAACTCTTCCATATCGGGCTCCTCGAAACCCAATCTATGCATGCCGGTATCGAGTTTGATGTGGATAGGGTAGGCACTTTCGGTTGTTCCGTTGACCGCCTGGATGAAAGCGAGTAATGAATTGAAACTGTATATTTCGGGTTCCAGCCTGTTGGCGATCATCAGTTCGAAACTGTCCGAGTCGGCATTGAGCACTACGACGGGCATTGTAATTCCCTTGTCGCGAAGTGTGACTCCCTCATCGGCAAAAGCTACTGCGAGATAATCCACACCTTGCCTGCAGAGCATGTCGGCTACCTCGAAATCCCCATTCCCGTAACTCGATGCCTTGACCATGGCAACCATCTTGGTCTGCGGGTTCAACATGGCCCGATGGATGTTGAGATTATGGATCATGGCATCAAGATCGATTTCCAGGACCGTAGTGTGGCTTTTGCGCTGGAGGGCATGTGTAATGCGCCCGAAACGAGCCGAGAGGTTTCCTTTGATCAAAACGGCTCTTTTAGAGAGGCTCTCTTGTGTAAGCGTACTCAAAAACTCTTCGACCGTTGCATAAAATTCGGCTTCGGGGCCAAAAAATCGTCCGTATCGGCGAATGTCGTCACCGATGCCGATCGTTCGGTCGATCCCGGCCTCCAATACGATTTGAGCCATTGTCCGGTACAACTTTTCATCCGACAGCGGACTGAAAGGCATGTCGGAGAGAATGAGTGTGCAGGGCCGTTCACCCGCAACGCTTTTCAAGTAGTCGATCGTCATGGATAACGAATTGATATCCGTGTTATAGTTGTCACTGATGATGATCGAATCGGCGATACCTTCTCTGATGTCTAATTGCAGGTTTACCTGCTGAAGCATGGTGAGTTGAGGAATCGTTTTCTGCGAAGGAATTCCGATTGCCTCACAGAGAGCAACCGACAGGGCTGCACTGTCACACAATGACGGGTCAATGGAAGGGGCAATCCCCTCACGATATTGGGCGGCGTCAATCAATCGGGCTTCGGGTGCCTCCCTGCGAATGGCATCTTCCACGTTCGGACAACGACTGTCGTATACGATTATACGACAGTCTCGGAAAAGCCGTGCTTTTTCTGCTGCTTTTTGTTCTTCGGATGAGAAATTTTCGGCATGTTCCTCTCCGAGCCTTGTGAATACCCCGATATCAGGTTTGACTATTTCGGCCAAATGCTCCATTTCTCCGGGTCGGGATATCCCTGCTTCGATCAGGGCCACTTTTTCGTCGCCCCGCATCATTAGAATGGAGAGGGGGACCCCGAGTTGCGAGTTAAAACTGCGTGGACTTCGGAATAACTTTTCTCCGATTTCAGGAACGGTAAGGCCGATTAATTGTGCTGTCCATTCCTTGACGGTAGTTTTGCCATTGGATCCTGTGATGGCGCAGATTGTTCCTCTGAATGAACGACGGTAATTGGCTGCCAGTGCTTGCAGAGCATGCAGTGTCCGATCCGTGCGGACGAATCCGGCTTCCGGATAGAGTGTCTCGTCGATTGCTTCTTCGATGAGGAATCCGCGCACGCCGCGTCGATAGAGGTCGCCGATGAAATGGTGACCGTCATGATTGATGCCGCAAATTGCTGCAAACAGCGGTGCTGTTTCTCTTCCCAGGCTGTGGCGACTGTCGACAGTTACTGAATCGACCGTAACGTTACATCCCGATAATGTGCCGGAACAGATTTCCGCTATCTCTTTCAGACTGTATTTCATTGTCGGTTTTATCTTCGTGTACAAATTTCGACATTTTCGTGCAAAGTAAGATAAATATTCCGACATATTGTCTCACCAGCGAATGAAATATGCGGTTTTCTCTTTCGGGTGGAAGGAATGATGGGTTGTTATCGTTGGAAATGACGCGAAAGTATCTCGACAATTTGAAAATTTTCAATGTCCTCCCTTTGCTGATTCGGAAGAGAAGATAATTATGAAAAGGATCCGTCGCAGATATCAGGGGGGATATTAATCTCGACATGAAATTCAATGCGTTTTTAAAATTTTTTAAAATATATTGTATGGGAGGAAGATGGATTGGAACACCGGAGATGTGAATTGGCCATAAAGAGGCAATGTAAAGCAAACAACCCGTCGGATTTTCGACGGGTTGTTTGCTGTGCCCAGGACGAGACTCGAACTCA
>CASDWR010000144.1 GCA_949284665.1 uncultured Rikenellaceae bacterium
ACATATTGTGTCGTGGCGGATCTTATGGCCCCTGAGATTCATCCTTCATTTGCTCCCGGTGCGGATCTGTCTCGTTATCGTTCGATTTCGTTCATGCTGAAAGATAATTTTTCGGGAATTGCAACATTCGACCTGATGATCGACGGCAAGTGGGCCATCCTTGAGCATAATGTGATGAAAGGGAGTGTTACGCATTATTTCGATGATTCTTTGGCCTCCGATGGGAGAGCGCACAAATTGCGCCTGGTGGTGAAAGACGGTGTCGGAAATGTTTCGGCCTTTGAGTGTGAATTCATACGGTGAACTGTCGGCCGGAACCCTGATTATGGCCGGTACAGGTAAAGGAGAGGAAGATCGGATAGTTTGGCAAACGGTGAAGGATCGGTTATCCGGCAAATCCTTGTTGGGTGATTTCCGCGAGGAAGCGTTCCATTTTTTGTCCGGCCAGGTTGAGATAATAATTTTCCCCGCAACAGAGCAGACAACGGATCCCCGTAAAGTCGAAAATAATGATTTCATCCATTTCGGATAGCTCTTCCGCAGAGACGGTTCGGGATTCTATCCCGATTCCGATCTGATCGCAGAGTCGTATCAGCAGGTCGCGTTCAACGCTTTTGCCGCATATCTTTTCAGTCGGAAGGAATCCGTGTTTGCCTTTCAGGGCGATGACGGGATACTCTCCTGCCGAAATGAGTTGTTCCGAACGGTCGACTCTCAGGGCGATATGTGCCCCGTTTCGTCTGGCGAAATCGGCCATGTATCCCGATGCGGTCAGGGAAACGGCTGTGCGGTGGGTTCCGAAAGGAAGTTCGTAGTTGACGACTACGGCACGAGGACGCAGATCGGCCAGCGAATACCCCCGGTAAATGAGAGGCCTGCCCGATACGAGAAGCGGGTCGGGGATTATCCCCGATGTTTCGGGAGGGAAAAGGAAAAGGGTGACTGAGTTGCTGCCCGAAGGCATCCGGTTTATTTCCAGCAGACGGGATATGTGTTGTCTCAGACTCTCCAGGTCCAGGGAGGGTCTCGTGGAATAGAGCGTTTCGTAAGAGTCGAGTGCACAAGCGATGTGGGCGTTCAGATAGAGCGGATGGCGGTCGAGCGTAGTCACGTGCGCATAGACGTAGTTCCCGTGCAGCAGAATTTCGTACTCCGGTCGGGTTTCGTCCCTGCCGAGCAGCTTGTCGCCGTAATATACGTAGGTTCCGTTCATGTCATGAAAATCTTCATCAACAATTCGCGGAGCAGTTCTCCGTTGTCCGCCGAACCTCCCCCGATCCCTTTGCTTTTCATGTCGTACTCTCTCAGAAAACCGAATATGGAAAAAACTTTTTTATTCGGGTATCTGTCGGCAGCCAGACGATATTCATTCAAGAAAAACGGTGTCGGTAGTTTGAGTAGCCGGCACAGTTCTTCTTCGGTAGGGGCGGGTGCTTTCCGATGTCTTACCTGCCAGCGTTTGTAGTTGAGCAGGAAGATTTTTTGAAAGTGAGCGAAAATCGTCCCTATTGTGACAGTCAACGGATTCTCTTTCGGGTTTTGTCGGAAGTGGTCTGCAATGAGCAGTGCACGTGCCATGTTTTTTTCCGATATTGCCTTTGTAAGTTCGAAATTGTTGAAATCCTTGCTGATTCCGATATTTTCCTCAATGTGTCGGGCCGTGATTTCACGAGTCCCGACAGGCAGCCGGGTGAGCAGTTTGTCTGTTTCGTTGGAGATTTTGGCTATGTCGGTTCCGAGGTGGTCGGTGAGCATGGTGAGGGCTTTTGGCTCGATCGAGCACCCTCGGGCCCGCATGAACTTTTCAAGCCACGGTCCAATTTCATAGTCTCTCGGCCGGAGCGATTCGAAAACGATGCCTTTTTCCTGAATCAGGCGATAGAGTTGAGACCGTTTATCGACGCTTTTCCCTTTGTGGCAGAGTACGAGGATCGTCGAAGACGATGGTTTAGAGGCATAGAGCGCCAACTTGTCGATTTTGCGCAGTTGTTGAGCCTCCCGTACGATGATTACCTGACGGTTCCCCATCATTGGCAGTTGGCGAGCATAGTTGATGATCGTTCCTTCATCGGTGTCGCGGCCGTACATGACAATCTGGTTGAAACTTTTTTCCGTTTCGTC
>CASDWR010000145.1 GCA_949284665.1 uncultured Rikenellaceae bacterium
CAGCGGCTCGAAAGACCGATATTTCCAGGGAGGTGAATGCGACATCAACAAACTTGTTCCTGAAGGTATCGTAGCACGAGTACCATTTAAAGGAAGCCTGAGCGAAACAGTTTATCAACTGATCGGAGGACTACGGTCCGGCATGGGATACTGCGGAGCGAAAAATATCGAAGAGCTTCAAAAAGCCAAATTCATCCGTATCACTTCGTCAGGCGTCATCGAAAACCATCCTCATGACGTAACCATTACACGCGAAGCCCCCAACTATTCGAGGGGTTGACGTTTCCCCCTCCGTCACGTCGGCCATCGCTGACCGTGAGAGCCGGAGGATGGAACTCGGAACCAATGCAGAACAATATTGGGATCGATTCCTTTCCAAGGATCACAGGAAACGATGTTCACATGTTTGCAAAAACCGGAAACAACCATATTACACATGCAGGAAAAAATTCTGATTCTCGATTTCGGTTCACAATACACCCAACTGATAGCCAGAAGAGTGCGTGAGTTGAATATCTATTGTGAAATACATCCGTTCAATCGGATCCCGATGCCGGACGAATCGGTCCGGGGGGTCATTCTCTCGGGCAGTCCCTATTCCGTGCGGGACGAAGAGGCTCCGAAACCCGATTTGAGTTTGATCAAGGGGAAACTTCCCCTGCTGGGCGTATGCTATGGGGCTCAATATCTCGCATATGCTTTCGGAGGAGAAGTTCTGCCGGCAGCCCATCGCGAGTACGGACGTGCGATGCTCTCGATCACCGACCCGAAGGATAAACTGTTGCACGGACTTCCCGACCGGACACAAGTGTGGATGTCGCATGGCGATACCATTACTGCCACCCCCTCCGGTTACGAAACAATAGCCAGTACGGAAGATGTCCGCGTAGCCGCCTTCCGAATCACCGGCGAAAGGACTTGGGGAATTCAGTTCCATCCCGAGGTCTACCACTCGACAGACGGACTGGGATTGTTGAAAAATTTTGTTGTCGGCATTTGCGGCTGTCGTCAGGATTGGAGCCCGGAATCGTTCGTGGAAAGTTCCGTCCGTGAGTTGAAAGAGAAACTCGGCGACGACAATGTCGTACTCGGACTCTCCGGTGGCGTAGACTCCTCCGTGGCAGCCATGTTGTTACATCGTGCAATTGGCAAAAAGCTCTATTGCATCTTCGTTGACACGGGCCTGTTGCGCAAAAACGAGTTCGAGGAAGTTCTCGCCTCATACGAACACATGGGACTCAATGTCAAAGGTATTCGTGCCGGCAGCCGGTTTCTCAAAGACCTGCAAGGGATTACCGATCCGGAAGCGAAACGCAAAATCATCGGACGCGACTTCATCGAGGTATTTAACGCCGAAGCAAAAGCCATCCGCGATGTACGTTGGTTGGCTCAGGGGACGATTTACCCCGACGTAATCGAATCGATGTCAGTGAACGGCCCTTCGGCAACGATCAAATCACACCACAACGTGGGCGGACTGCCGAAAGAGATGAACCTGAAGATCGTCGAACCGCTTCGTCTGCTTTTCAAGGACGAAGTTCGGCGCGTGGGCCGCACACTCGGATTGGACCCCGTGATCCTCGACCGGCACCCATTTCCCGGACCGGGATTGGGAATCCGTATTTTGGGTGAAGTAACGGCCGACCGTGTACATGTGCTGCAAGAGGCAGACAGAATTTATATCGATGCCTTGCGGGCCGACGGTCTGTACGACAAGGTTTGGCAGGCAGGAGCCATATTGTTGCCAGTCAAAAGCGTCGGAGTCATGGGGGACGAACGCACGTACGAAAGTTGCGTCGCCTTGCGGGCGGTAACCTCTACGGATGGCATGACCGCCGACTGGGTGCACCTGCCTTATGATTTCCTCGCCAAAGTATCCAATGAAATCATTAACAAGGTGCGCGGGATCAACCGTGTCGTCTATGACATAAGTTCCAAACCCCCCGCAACAATCGAGTGGGAGTAGCAACCCCGATGGTTCGGAATCTCGTTCGAGAAAAGAGAGGAGACAAAAGTTTTCCCCCGCATCATGTGCCGGGAGGAATCTGTGAAGCCAACCCGTCGGGTCAAGGCATGGACCGTTGACACAAGCACCAAAAGGTCCAACAGGTTTCACTCATAAG
>CASDWR010000146.1 GCA_949284665.1 uncultured Rikenellaceae bacterium
ACCATCTGTCGATCGGGTATGATTGGGAGGTGGATGAAAACAAACATTTGCGGATCGAGCCTTATGTGCAGTATCTGTACGATGTGCCTGTTTTGCCCGACAGCACTTTTTCTTTTATCAATTTGCAGGGAGACAACGATTGGTTTTTGTCCGACCGTTTGATTAATGCGGGTGAGGGGATCAATTATGGAGTAGATGTGACGTTCGAAAGATACATGTCGAGAGGGTTTTATTACATGATAACGGCATCGATATTCGATTCCCGATATCGGACGACGAGAAACGAGTGGTATAATACCCGTTATAATCGGAACTATGTGTTGAATGTGCTGGCAGGAAGAGAGTGGATGTTGGGTAAGAATCATCAGAACATATTGGGGGTGAGCGGAAGAATAACCTTTCAAGGGGGAGACCGCCACTCCCCTGTCGATGAAACCCTTTCCCAAATACGTCAGGAAGCGGTTTATGACGAGAGTAATCCCTATTCGGAACGATTGGAGCCCGTGTTTCTCGGGCATTTGACCGTAAGCTACAAGGTCAACCGGAAAAAAGTGGCTCATGAGATTGCATTGAAGATGATTAACCTTACGGGTTATAAGGACTTTTACGGATACAGGTACAATTATATGACCGGTTGCGTGGATGCGGAGCGAGAGGCGATCATTATGCCGAACATAGCTTATAAGATAGAGTTTTAGGAGTCGAAGGAACGGTTGGAGACCGAACAGGTGCAATGCCCGCACGGGAGGGATTGCGTATGCGTTTCCATTGGGATGGGTGACCTCCGGATTTTTATAAGGGCGTATCGGAAATGCCGCTAAAGGAAGAGATGTAAGAGCCTTTCTGTATTGTGAATCCGGATAGGATTTGTTATATTTGTGCCGAGGGTGGGAATGTCCCGCTTTTGGCACAAATTGTTTCTGTTGCCTGAAACCAACTTAAAACGATATATAATGAAAGGAACTGTTACGTTCATCGGCCTGATGATCGCAAGTGTCCTGGCGGACGTTGCGACTGTGGGAGCTCAGTCGATTTACCGGAAAGGGTGGATCGATTTCAACAAAAATGGAGTGAAAGATGTTTATGAGGACCCGGAGGCGCCCATAGAAGCGCGCGTACAGGATTTGCTCAGCCAGATGACACTTGAGGAAAAGACATGTCAGATGGCTACGCTTTACGGTTATGGACGGGTTCTGCGTGATTCGCTGCCGACCGATGGTTGGAAAAATGAGGTCTGGAAAGATGGTATTGCCAATATTGACGAACAACTCAACGGAGTCGGCAAGTGTGCCCGGACTACCCCGGAATTGCTTTATCCTTTCAGCCGGCATGCCGAGGCGATCAATCGGATTCAGCGATGGTTTGTGGAAGAGACCCGTTTGGGAATTCCGGTAGATTTCTCGAATGAGGGCGTCCACGGGTTGAATCACACGAAGGCGACGTCATTGCCTGCACCTATCGGTATCGGCAGTACCTGGAATCGGGAACTGGTATTTCGGGCAGGGGAGATTGCCGGCAAGGAGGCTAAAGCATTGGGATATACGAATGTATATGCCCCGATTCTCGATGTGTCACGAGATCCCCGTTGGGGACGCGTATTGGAAACGTACGGGGAGGAACCTTATCTGATCGGAGAGTTGGGCGTAGAAATGACGAAAGGGATACAAAGTATGGGGGTCGCTTCGACGCTCAAGCACTTTGCAGTGTACAGTGTCCCCAAGGGAGGACGTGATGCCAAAGCTCGTACCGACCCGCATGTTTCGCCCCGTGAGTTGCATGAGATGCACCTGTATCCGTTCAAAAAAGTGATCCGGGAGGCTCATCCGCTGGGAGTGATGAGCAGTTATAACGATTGGGACGGGGAACCTGTTACGGCCAGCTATTTCTTTCTGACCCGTCTGCTCCGACAGGAGTATGGATTCCGAGGATATGTGGTCAGCGACAGCAATGCCGTGGAGTACGTGGAGACCAAGCATCAAGTGGCAGAGAATTACGAAGAGGCTGTACGTCAGGTGGTGGAAGCCGGATTGAATGTCCGTACCAATTTTTCTCAGCCGGAAAAATATATCATGCCGTTGCGAAAACTGGTCGAGGAGGGACGTCTCTCCATGGCTACGATCGACGGAATGGTGGCTGATGTGTTGCGCGTAAAGTTCCAGCTGGGCCTGTTCGACCAACCTTATGTGGAGAATCCCAAGGAGGCGGACCGGATTGTCGGAAGCGACCTGCATCGGGATTTCGTGCTGGAAATGCAGCGTCAGTCGCTCGTGTTGCTCAAGAATCAGGATCAATTGTTGCCGCTTGACGAAAATCGTCTCGAAAAAATACTTGTGGTCGGTCCGCTTGCTTGTGAAACAAATTATATGGTAAGTCGTTACGGTCCTCAAGAGTTGGAAAATGTTACGGTGTACGACGGAATTCGCAAACGTCTGGACGGTCGTGTGGAGGTTGTGTATGCCAAGGGATGCGACGTGATCGATGCGAATTGGCCCGACAGCGAAATTGTCCCTACTCCTCTTACCGAAGATGAGAAACAGGGAATAGCCGAAGCGGTAGAAGCCGCTGCCGGGTGCGATGTAATCATTGCTGTACTGGGTGAGGATGAGGAGTGTACGGGTGAAAGCAAGTCGCGGACCGGGCTTGATCTGCCCGGTCGGCAGCAACAGTTGCTCGAAGCGCTTCACGCAACCGGGAAACCGGTGGTGTTGGTACTCATCAACGGGCAGCCGTTGACCATCAACTGGGCCGATCGCAATGTGCCGGCCATTCTGGAAGCCTGGTTCCCAGGACAGCTGGGTGGAACAGCCATTGCTGAAACGCTGTTCGGCGACTATAATCCCGGCGGGAAACTCTCCATTACTTTCCCCAAGTCGATCGGTCAATTGGAATTTAATTTCCCGTTCAAACGCGGTTCACAGGCCGGCCAGAACAGGGAAGGGCCGAATGGTGCCGGTAATACCCGTGTGAACGGTCCCCTTTATCCTTTTGGATACGGTTTGAGTTACACGACGTTCGACTATTCCGATCTCGTTGTCGAACAGCAGACACCGCACGGTCAGAGTCCCGTGACGGTGACGGTCAACGTGACCAATACCGGTTCCAGGGCAGGCGATGAGGTTGTCCAACTTTATGTGAGTGATTTGGTCAGCAGTGTGACTACCTATGATTCGCGGTTACGCGGGTTCGAGAGGGTTTCATTACAACCGGGTGAGAGCAAACAGGTCGTGTTTACTTTGTTGCCAGAAGATCTCGAAATCCTGGATCGGAACTGGCAATGGAGTGTTGAACCGGGAGAATTTGAGGTTCGTGTAGGCAGTTCATCGACCGATATCCGGCAACGGGCGAAATTCAAAGTGGAATAGCATGATGGTCCTGTCCCGTATTTCCGGTCCGTATTGTTTGCGGACAGGGAATACGGGATGGATCGCACATGTGCGGGATATTTTGTCCGTGTTCGTTTGTCCCGAGGTGCGATAATTCCGAAAAATGGTTAAATTTGTGACCGGTTTTACGAATGATCCGAGGTGGACGATGGCAAACAATGCTCCGATAGGTGTTTTCGATTCGGGAATGGGAGGGCTTTCCGTGTGGCGGGAGTTACGACGGTCGCTCCCCGATGAATCGTTGCTCTATTTTGGCGACGGGAAAAACTGCCCTTATGGCGATAAACCAGCGGAAGAGGTCCTCGGGTATGTTTGCAGTGCGGTCGAACGACTGATACACGATGGGGTCAAACTGATTGTCATCGCTTGCAATGCGGCGACGGCAGCTGCAATCGCTCATTTGCGTGCTCACTATTCCATACCTTTCGTAGGTATGGAACCGGCTGTCAAACCCGCAGCTCTTACCACCAGGAGCGGTGTCGTGGGAATTTTGGCAACCCGTGCCGCACTTGACGGCGAGTTGTTCCATCGTACTGCCGGTTTTTATGCTGATCGGGTGAAATTGATCACGGCGGTCGGAGAGAATTTCGTAGAACTGGTGGAGGCTGATGCCGAGGAGAGTCCGGAAGCACGGCAATGTGTCGAACGGGTTTTGGCCCCGATGCTCGATGCCGGGGCCGACAGGATCGTTTTGGGCTGTACGCATTACCCGTTTCTGACAGGTGTGATGCGCAAAGTGATCGGGACTAGGGACGTGGAATTGATCGATCCTGCACCGGCAGTGGTCCGGCGTGTGAAATCGCTGTTGACACAATTCGACTCAGTTGCCGACGGTACGCAACCGGTAAGTTGCCGGTTCCTGACGGTTGCCGATGAGACGTATGCCATGCGGTTGAGAGATAAGGCGATGCGATGCACCGGATTGCCGACTTCGGTGTCGATCGACAAATAGCGATTGCGGATATCCGGAAACGTGCGGTCATGGCCGATCGGGAAAAACGATATGACGAGAAAAAACCGATATATGAGGTCGAAAAAGAGAGAAGACGGAACAAAAAAAAGGGTGCTGAACATGATTCGTCCCGTACGATTGAGCGATACGGAACGATGGGTGTACGGATTCATACTGCTGTTTCTGTCGCTCATCGTGTTATTGTCGGTGGTTTCTTACTATTTTACCTGGAGTGGCGATCAGATGCTTGTCCGGGAGGGCCTTCGATGGAAGGGTGTCGAGGGAGTGGATAACAGTGCCGGGAAATTGGGTGCCGTTATCGGAGATGTGCTTGTCGGGGAATGGTTCGGTGCATTTGCCGTTTGTATCCCCGTTGTCTTGATTGTCCTGGCATTGCGCATCATGCGCGTTCGTCCGTTGTTTTTGAATCGGTCTGTGCGTATTGTCTTGATCGTTATGATTCTTGGGTCCGTGTCGCTCGGATATCTTTTCGGAAAAAGATGGGGAATATTCGGGTCCGGACTCGGTGGATCGGTCGGGGTTGCAGCGGCAGAGTGGCTGACGGCTTTGCTTGGCAAGATCGGTTTGGGACTTCTGTTGTTGATGAGTTGGGTATTGCTCGCCGTGTATATCAACAGACGAACGATTTCGGCTGTCAATAAAGTAGGCCGGGCGGTTGCCAAGGGAGCGACTGATATTCTCGGCCAGATTGTT
Source organism: uncultured Rikenellaceae bacterium (assembly GCA_949284665.1). Taxonomy (GTDB): domain Bacteria; phylum Bacteroidota; class Bacteroidia; order Bacteroidales; family Rikenellaceae; genus Tidjanibacter. The sequence goes on from CASDWR010000146.1 coordinate 5,050, forward strand.
CCCGATACTACCGAAGGACAAGATCGTCCGACGAATGAAGAGTTCCCTGAAAGGGTTGAGGAGATATCAGAGAGTATCTTACCGAAAGAAGAAGGTGAAATTCTGATCGAGGAGGGATATCGGAAGGAAGAACTGTCGGATGATGAAGAGTCGGTTCCTTCGAAAGAGGAGGGACCCATCGACGAAATAATTCGAAATAGCCCGTCGTTTGATGAAGATGATGTTTTTGAGGTGGTTAATTCTGAAGGAGAGCGAGTGTCTCGTTCCGTATCGGATTCGCAGTCGACAACATCGCATGTGGCGGTCGGAGCCGGTGGCATTGTTGAATCGGACGAAAACGGTATCGAAGTGCTTGTGCCTGAGAAACACGATGTCGAGGTCGAAGACGATGACATAGATATGGACTTATACGATCCCACGCGGGAACTTTCCGGCTATCAACGTCCGCCGATTGAGATATTGACGGACCACAGTGTGGGGATCCGTATCAGCGAGGAGGAGATTCGGGCCAACAAAAATATCATCCGTGAAAAACTCAACGATTTCAAGATCAGCATAACTGATAAGATTCGGGCTACCGTAGGCCCAACGGTGACGCTTTACGAGATCGAACCGGCACAAGGGGTGAAAATATCGAGTATCCGGAATCTGGAAGAGGATATTGCATTGGCACTTAAGGTGCAGAGTATCCGTATCGTAACGCTTGGGCAAGGACGTGGTACGGTGGGGATCGAGGTTCCCAACAGCACGCGAGAGATTGTGTCTATGTATTCGGTGGTCAAGTCGTTGAAGTTTCAGGATTGCAACTATCGTTTACCGGTGGTACTGGGCAAAACGATTTATAACGAGACTTATGTGATGGACCTGACCAAGATGCCCCATTTGTTGGTGGCAGGGGCGACGGGACAAGGTAAGTCGGTGGGATTGAATGCCATCATCACGTCATTGCTGTACAAGAAACATCCGGCCGAATTGAAATTCGTATTGGTCGATCCGAAGCAGGTGGAGTTGTCGGTTTATGCAAAACTCGAAAAACATTTCCTTGCCAAGATGGAGAGTGAGGAAAATGCTATCCTGACCGATACGCAAAAAGTCGTTTATACACTCAATTCGTTGGTGATCGAGATGGAGAACCGGTATACGTTGCTCAACAAGGCAGGAGAGCGGAATATAGCCGATTATAACGAAAAATTCCTGCGGCGCCGGCTCAATCCCAAAAACGGCCATCGTTTCATGCCCTATATCGTGGTGATCATCGATGAGTTCGCCGACATGATTATGACAGCCGGTAAAGAGGTCGAGATTCCGATTACGCGATTGGCCGCCAAGGCACGGGCAATCGGAATCCATTTGATTGTTGCTACGCAACGTCCAGATGTGAAAGTAATTACCGGTTTGATCAAGTCGAATATTCCTGCACGTATTGCATTCAAGGTGGTCTCGATGGTCGATTCACGGACGATCCTCGATCACCCTGGAGCAAACAATCTGATCGGCATGGGCGACATGCTTTTGTCCCGCGACGGGGAGATGACCCGGATTCAGTGCGCCTTTATCGATACACCCGAGATCGAACGCGTGACCGATTTTATCAGTCGCCAAAAAGGGTATTCCGAACCATATCCGTTGCCCGATTACGAACCGGAAGAGAGTGGAACATCGAATCGGAAAGAGGAGGTGGGACAGCTCGATCCCATGTTCGAGGAGGTGGCACGTTTCGTGGTACAGAATCAGCAGGGATCGACATCATCGATACAACGTCGTTTCTCGATCGGCTACAACCGTGCCGGCCGTTTGATGGATCAACTGGAGGCATTCGGTATTGTGGGCCGTCCGGACGGGGCAAAACCGCGCGAAGTACTGGTTTTCGATATGGGGACACTCGAACGTATATTCGCCGAAAACGGTGTATGATACTGTTGGCAGGGACTTATCGGGGGCTTTATGCAAATTCGATGGTGGTGACCGGTCGGGCGGAACATCGGAAAACGGAACCGGATATCGGGGAGTGTTGATGCAGTGCTTGGACGATGTTGTGGAAGTGTGACGGGGCGGGTTTTTGTGCCAGGAATGCTATTTGGCAGTGCCGCATGAAAAATCCTGGATGCGGATGAAGACGGAGAGGGTCGTTGGAAGGGAAGATGTGAGAATTTGGACCAAGGGAAAATTTTTTTAAGCCGAAACGAAATGAGAGAAAGAATTCGATCGACGATTCTGTTGCTTGTCACCGCCATGACGATGGCGATTCCGGAGGGTGTCGGACAGGAAGAGAGCGAAAACCGAAGCAAAAGGGCGCTTGTCGGGTTGAGTGAGAAAATTCGCATCTGTCCGGCTTATCGGGTGGATTTTACGGTTCGTATGGAGACGGCAGAATTGGATGGTTACTATGTCGTCAGCGGCGATCGGTACCGTTTGCATACGGAAGGGGAGGGGTTTGAACTGATTTGCGATGGTCGTGACAGATATACGGTCTATCCTGCATTGCAGGAGGTTTCGATCGATCGGGTCGATACGACGAGTCGCAATGTGCTTGCCAATCCGACCCGGGCATTCGATTTTACCGGGGATGATTACCGCAGCAGCCATGTGGAGCGTGTGGAGTATGAGGGAACGGTGTGCGACGTAATTCGTCTGCTTCCTGTCGATGAAACGGTGCAAGAGGGGACAATCACCCTTTTCCTGCGGGTGGATTCAGGTCTGCCGCTTCTTCTGAAGTACGAGTATGAAGGAGAAGAGGTCTGTGTGGATATCCGTAAGTTTCAACCTCTGGAGACGGTTCCGGAAACGGAATTCCATTTCGATGCGAAGCGATATAAAGGGTACGAAATGATCGATTTCCGTTGAGTGTTAGATAGCCGTTTCCTCCTTCGATACGGTTTGCTGTCCGAAAAAACATGACGGTCGGAATTATCTCCGGCCGCTTTTTTCTTGTATCCGATCGAGCAAACGATTGATTAGAAAATAAAATACGAGGATAATTGCAAAACACAATAAATACGTTGCCTGACCGGATAGTATTTCGGCGATTTGTCGTCTGACGGATGAGGTGATCCGGTATGATGAATTGAAAAGGGAAAACAGGTCGAATTCCGGATCGTAGGTGCGACATATCCAGTTTACGATTTCCAATATTGATCCCAACCCGACGAGGATGCCTGCCCCACAACCCAATGCGATGAAACGTCGGCGTCGGCATTGGTAGCGATCTATGCGGTCGATGATCCGGACATGCAACGAAGCCGGGAATTCCGGACGAGATATTTGCCGCAGTCTTTTCGAGAGCGAATCTATGTGGTCTGTATCTTTCATGGTTCCGAATGGATGAAATAAGCCAGTTTTTTACGTATCCGATGCAGCTTCACTTTTACGTTTGCGACAGAGAGAGAGGTGATTTCGGCAATCTGTTCGATCGAAAGCCCTTCGATATGAAAAAGTTCGATCAGAGCTCTTTCTTCGCCTTCAAGACGTTTCAAGGCTCTTTCCAACAATTCTATGCGCACTTCTTCCCAATGCATCTCGTCATCGGAGCTGTCGGAGTAGTCTCGGTATGCGTCGTCGAGAGACAACGTAGGCAGTCTGCGTCGACGCCGGAAAGAGATTGCCGTGTTGTAGGCGATCCGGTAGAGCCAGGTGGAGAAGGCACTTCGCCCCCGAAAAAAGGCAAGCCGTGCGTAGGCTTTGAGAAAAGTGTCGGAGGTGAGTTCTTCTGCGTCCTCTCTGTTGCCGGCAATATGCAAAACGAGTCCATAGATGCGGTTGCCGTATCGTTCGATTAGTTTTCCGAACTCTTCCGTGTTTCCGGTCAGTACCTCTGCGATTATTTCTCTGTCCGATTTCTCCATCTCTATCTCTTTAGACGATGGTTTGCGTGCAAAGTTACGTTTTTCGGGAAAAATCGATATGTCCTTTTGAAATGGAAGATGGCTAGGATTTCCGGAAAGAGGGGGTTGTTGGGAGAGGTAACTGCATGAGACGGAATGGTATCGCAAACATACGGTCAAAAACCGGTGCCGATCCGGATTGATTCCGGTACGGGAAAAGTGCCGGCATCCGGTTGCATGCCTGACGGAAACGTGTCAGGCACCAGGGGGGCGTTCGGGAATGGCGGTGGTTCTTATCGGGAGAGGATGCGAAAAAGGGCTGAAAAATGTATGGCCGTTGTAACTTTTGGGGTTTGGTGACGTCAAAAAAGTACAAACGAAAAACGGGATTGAAGTTTAACCGATAAAAATTATTA
>CASDWR010000147.1 GCA_949284665.1 uncultured Rikenellaceae bacterium
GTGGATTGCTACTGCTATTTCGATCGGCACGAGCTTTTTGTCCGGGGAGTCAATATTTCCGAATATCATTGGGGAACCTGTAACAATCATCAGCCCAAACGAGATCGGAAACTCCTTCTGAACCGTCGGGAATTGAACAAGCTCGAACGGGCATTGCAGGATAAGGGATTGACGGTAGTCGGATTGCGAATGTTTATCAACGAACGGGGCCTGGCCAAGATCGTGATCGGTTTGGCCCGTGGCCGAAAACAGTTCGACAAACGTGATTATATTAAGGAAAAGGATGCCAGACGGGAGATGGATCGGGCGATGAAAAGATAGAAAGTCGAAATCATGTCTTTGATACTTTGCATAGAGACCGGAACCGATATCTGTTCCGTGGCATTGGCCGAGAATGGCCGGTTGATCTCGTTGCGTGAAAGCGGCGAAGGTCGTGACCATGCCCGTAAGATCGGAGTGTATGTCGATGAAATGTTGCGTGAAAACGGGATGGGTCCCGATGAGTTGTCGGCCGTAGCCATAGGCAAAGGTCCCGGTTCCTATACGGGGTTGAGAATTGGAGTCTCGTTTGCCAAAGGGTTGTGCTATGGAGCGGGAGTGCCGTTGGTGGCCGTAGATTCCCTGTTGTCTTTGGCTTCCGTGGCGGAGGAAGATTACCGTGCAGGTATTCTCGATGTGGAACATTGGGAGAGGGCACGGCTGTGTCCGATGATCGATGCCCGCCGTATGGAGGTCTATGCCGAAGTGTTCGACAGCGACCTCAATCCCCTTTGCAATGTCTCTGCTGAAGTGATCGATGAGAACAGTTTTGTACAATTCATCGAATCCGGAAGCGAGTTTCTGATCTTCGGCAACGGTGCAGCCAAGTGCGAACCGCTTTTGTCGCACTCCGGAGTGAGGTTGTTGCAGGTTACTCCTTCCGCTCGCGGGCTATGTGCCGAAGCTCAACGGAGATTCGATGCCGGTCTGACCGAGGATGTAGCCTATTTCGAACCATTCTATTTAAAGGATTTCGTGGTTACTCAATCGAAAAAAAACCTGCTTCGACCCACGCAGTGAAATAATCGAGAATGCAGGAATCCGAGTAGAGCCTATGCCCTTTCGGAATAGACGGAAATCGTATCCACCAACAATGAATCGTATTTTTAAAATGGGATATTTGGAAGACAAACAGCGGCAACTCGACATGCGTTACATGCGTATGGCCAGAATTTGGGCTGAGAACTCGTATTGTATACGCCGTCAGGTAGGGGCTCTGATCGTGAAAGACAAAATGATTATCTCCGACGGTTATAACGGGACACCTTCAGGTTTTGAGAATATTTGCGAGGACGAAACCGGTAAGACCAAGGCTTATGTTCTCCATGCCGAGGCAAATGCCATTACCAAATTGGCAAAAAGTGCCAACAGCGGTGATGGAGCCACACTCTATGTGACTGCATCGCCATGTCTGGAGTGCTCGAAATTGATTATCCAGGCAGGAATTCGTCGGGTGGTCTATTCCGAAAGCTACCACTCTTCAGATGGTGTCGATTTGTTGTCTCGTGCAGGCATAGAAGTTGTTCAGGTGGAGATCTGATTGTCGCAACGGAATATGGTTGAATTATGACAGAGAAGTTGTTGAGCATCGTCGTGCCAATGTACAACGTGGAAAACTACGTGGTCAAAGGTCTCGAATCGACTATTTCGCAAGGATTGGACCCGGAGAGTTATGAGATCATCGTAATCGACGATCTGTCGACCGACTCTTCGCTCGAACGAGCCAGGAGTGTGGCTGCCGACCATCCCGACATTACGGTTGTGGCTTCTGACAAGGCCGGTATCGGAGAAACTCGCAACAAGGGAATGAGGATGGCGACGGGACGTTATTTGATGTTTCTCGATCCCGATGACTGGTTCGAACCGGACGTATTCCGTACGATCGTTGAAATCATGGATCAGCAGAATCTCGACATGCTTAATTTCAGCTATCGTCCGGTTGAAGAGCTTCCCACAGGCGAAGAATGGTGCAAGGTGTGGGAACAGAGTACGGGAGAAAGGATCATTACGGGGCCCGAATATATCGCAGGCAATGAAGTCCCTTCCATGGTTTGGAGTTACGCCTATCGCCGTAGTTTTTTGGTGAACAACGACCTTTGGATGCAGCCACACATGCACGAAGATGAATGTTTTACTTTTTGCGCTTTGGCCATGTGCAAACGTATTCGACATCTCTCTTTGATCGTATACAACTATTTACGGAGGAACGGTTCTTTCATGCAGGCATATAATCCGCGGCATACGCTCGATTTGTTGAAGGCCGAGAGCAACATGATAAACTATGCCTTGCGAAGAGGATTGCCTGTCGATTCATTGGCCATGAGGATGTTGCAGCAAAGAAAGGACGCTTTGATCTGGAGTGCTGTCCGGAATGCCGTACGTAAAGGATACGGTATCGAAAGTGAAATGGCCGATGATCTTAAAGAATTGCGTTTGCTTCCGATCGCCAATCCTGGCCACAGTTTGCGGAAATGGATATTCAACCGATGGCCAAGGTTCTACCTGCATGGGATGAAACTGGTCTATCGGATCAAACGCAAATGATCTTTCGGATTGTTTGTGGGGGCTCCCTGTTGTGGCAAAGGGGAGCGTAAATATCCCGGTTGTTCCCGATATTCCCTGAAATTGCGGACCCGGTCGGTCAGGCATTTTGTGATTCCGCTTGCGGTTGATCGTCGGTCAGATCGGCGAGAACAGCATGTGTAAAATGAACAAGAGATTGAGGGGTAAGGCGTAATTGCAACCCTCTTGTCCCGGCACTTACATAGATGCTTTCGTAGTCGAGACAAGTGTGATGGATGAAGGTCGGCAATGGTTTTTTCATTCCGATCGGAGAACATCCGCCACGAATGTAACCCGTCGCAGGCAACAGCTCCTTGACATGAAGCATCGCTGCATTTTTGTTGCCTGAAACACGGGCGGCCTTTTTCAGATTTACCTCTTCGTTGCCCGGAACCACACAGACGAACATGCCCGTCCGATCCCCGCGGAGAACCAGTGTCTTGAATACCCGGCGAATGTCCTCTCCCAATTGCTCAGCTACATGACCGGCATCCAGATGTGCCTCGTCCGTTTGATACGGGATCAGTTCGTAGGCGATGCCTGCGCTGTCCAGTTGGCGTGCTGCGTTGGTTTTGTTCGTCTTTGCCATGTCGATTCCTGTCGTTGTGTCGGTACAAAGATACGCTTAATTCCTGTATCGGATGCGATGGGATCGGGAAAACGGATGTTTACAGAAAACGAGTCGTTCGAGAAGGAGATCCGATGGTTGCGTTTGCGTTTTATTTTGTTAATTTTGTGCAGATGGAGTTCGCCGATTGGTGATAAGCCGGAATGAACTTTTTTCGAGGCCTGTGACTCGGATGCTGAAAATTCACCCCCCCCGTGTTGCAAGGTCCTGCTAAAACAGAAACGTTATGAAAAAGGTGATCAATCCATGGAGCCGTATAGATGGCTACCACTGTTTCGGTTGTGACCCGAACCACGAGTCGGGTCTGCGTATGGAGTTTTATGAAGAAGGAGAGGAAATCGTAAGTTTGTGGCATCCCCGGCAGGATTTTCAGGGGTGGATTGATACACTCCATGGCGGTGTACAGGCAACATTGGCCGATGAGATCAGCAGTTGGGTCGTGTTCCGGAGGTTTCAGACCAGTGGAATGACTTCAAAAATGGAGATTCGCTACCATCGGCCGATCCGTACGACAGACGATCATATCCTTTTGAGAGCTTCCGTACGCGAGCAGCGTCGGAATCTGGTCACGATAGGGGTTCGTATATACGATGTCCATGAAGAATTGTGTACCGAAGCGACATGTACTTATTTTCTGTTCCCTCCTGAACGGGCTCGACAGGAGTTTCGATTCAGTGGCTGCGATGTCGAGAATGATGAAAAAGCACCTTTCTGACACTTTATACATGTATGTGAATTTCTTGATACCATGTATTTATCAGGGACACCCCTTTGGCCCGTCGGGAGTTCGACCGGTCACATGATCGGTAAATATTGCTACATGGACAGCATGCAGTGAGGAAAGCAGGCTGCTTGTCGGGACTCTTTCACTTTTTCTCTGTTTTTTACGACGGGAAATAGAAAGAATGGAAACAAACCATTCACATGGCGAGCATAAGAGGGAGAGGGGAAGAGATATTTCCAACTACAACTTTGCCCTTACCTGACGCAATTGTCTCAAGCGGGCCGGGATATTGAACTTCCCATGCTCCGTGTCGCCGGTATACCAATGAGCAAAATTCCCTTCTTGTGTCGCGTACAATGCATCTCTCGCCCGTTCCAGCTCGGAGATAGCCTTGTCGAGATGCTCTCCCCGGTTGCCGACTCCCTTATAAGCGAGAGTGAGGTGGTAAAGCGATAGGTTCAACGCTTCCATGTATCGACAAGGGGCGGCCAGGTTATCTCGAAAAAATCTGCGTTTCCCTTTCGGAAGTCGTTTCAGGAGGTCGTCGCAATGTTGTGCCGCATCAGCAAAACGGAGTGCCGCGCGGGACGTACCTGCAAGCAGTGAATCTATCTGATGTACCCCTTCGATCCGGAATGTCCGTCCGGGTATCCGTTCGGATTTCAGGTCTATCAGCGGGTTGGGCGTGTAAGGGTCGAAAAAACAGTCGCAGAGTTGTCTTATTGCACGGGAATAACGCAGGTCCTGGAAAAGATACTGCCGTTCGAGTCCTTGAAATTCAGGTCTTTTCGGTTGCCAGTAGGCATCGTAATATGCGCGGTAAAGCCGGGCGGCTTCGGCAGCATGCCGCTTGCCGAAATATTGCGTACAGAATTCAAGCAGGAAGGCATCCGTGTCATAGCTCTCCATGTCCCACATCATACGTGCGTTGGCGGAGAGTTCCATGACAAACTCTCTCAAATTACCGGCATTGACGACGGAAAAGCGAAGTGGTCCGCGATCGTTGACGTATCGGAAATTGAATTCCATTTTCCATGGACCTTCGGCAGGTGCCAGATGA
>CASDWR010000148.1 GCA_949284665.1 uncultured Rikenellaceae bacterium
CCCGCTCTGCTGAACGGGATTTATATTCTCAACACTGTTTATATTGCTCTGACTGTCGCATAATAAGAATCCCGTCCTACTCTCTCGTAAAATAAAAGTAGAAATAAAAATATTTATTATAACCGGCAGTTCGAATCATTTCATTCTCCTTTATTGGTCTTACCGGGGGCAAATATAGGCATTATTTCGATAATTCTCTCTTTTATCTTCGCAATTTTTTTCAGGGGAGGCATAATTGTTGGTATTATAACACAATGATTATTTTTTGTCGATAAATTTATCCCTTACCCAAAATGCAATGATACGATAAATCGTTTTATTCCTTATCTTTGAAAACCGAACCAACAGGATACCCATATGCCGAACGAAAAACACCACATCGATGTGGAACTCGACGAACACGTCGCTCAAGGGACCTATGCCAATTTGGCCATTATCTCGCACTCCCCATCGGAATTTATTCTCGACTTTGCCGCCTTGCTTCCCGGAACTCCGAAGGCAAAGGTGCGCAACCGGATCATACTGGCTCCGGAACATGCCAAACGACTGTTGCTCTCCCTACAGGAAAATGTCGCTCGTTACGAAAACAATATCGGTCCGATCCGATTGCCTAAACCGCCTGCCGACGGCGGACCTCAGGGATTCAACATGGGTGAAGCCTGATCGAACCGGACAGGCCGCCAGACCACAATCCTCTTCACCTACCCTTCATTCCGGGAAGGGGGATTTTATGTGCTACGACTTCCCCGACAGGTAATGGCGGTTTCCCAAGCTACATTGAAACACGGGGCCTTATCCGCTTTCTCCTTCTGGGTATTTCATATCCGGGACTCTTTTCAAAAGGATACGGGAGGGCGGAACTGTTTTGCAGATTCCGCCCTCCCGACATTTTCGACAACCACATCGAAAGGCCATCGGAATAATCTCCAAAGGTCGCCTTTATGGCTATTATCATCGACAACCCGCAACCGACACGGTCACGACTATCCGCGCATAAAAGCCTCTATTTCCTCAACCGATACCGGAATTCGACGATTGCCTATGACCCTGCATCCTGTTGACGTAATCAACAAGTCATCCTCAATCCGGATACCACCGAAATCCATGTAGGGTTGCAACTTTTCATAGTTGATGAAATCCGTACACCTCTTTTCGGCTCTCCATTGCGCAATGAATGCCGGGATAAAATAGATTCCCGGTTCATCGGTCATGATGGACCCGGGACGCAAACGCCAGTTGCGACGCATGATACATGTATCTACCTCGTCTGCCCGAGCAGCCACCGGCCCGAAATCGGTCATCCCCCGTTCACCGAAGGCCTCGCAATCGTGTACGTCCAAGCCTAATCCGTGACCCAATCCGTGCGGCATGAAAAGCCCCATCGCACCAGCTTCCACGGCATCCTCCGCTCTTCCTTTCATCACTCCCGCCGCAATGAGTCCCTCGGCCATCACACGACAGGCCGCATCATGCAATTCCCAATACATGCCCGGAGCCGCCACATCAATGATATGATCGTGAGCCGCCAACACAATCTCGTATATCTCACGCTGCCGATCCGTAAAGCGACCCGTCACCGGGAACGTGCGGGTGTGATCACTGCAGTAGTTGACCGTACTCTCCGCCCCGGCATCCACCAACAGGAGACGACCATTTTCGAGAATGCCGTCGTGTGCATGGTTATGGAGCGTCTCTCCGTGTTGCGAAACGATCGAATGGAACGAAACACCCGCCCCATATTGTAGCGAAACCCCCTCGATGGCCCCAGCAATCTCGCGTTCCGATACCCCGGGAGCACACATTTTCATGGCGGTCGTATGCATACGGTAACCTATCTCGAATGCATGTTCCATCTCTTCGATCTCCTCCCCGCTTTTCTCTTCACGCATGGCTGCCACGGCAATAATCAGATCGACCGAGACATAATCCATCAGCGACCCGGGGTTGATCCCGAGCAATTCACCGAGTTGCAGCATCGTATCTCCCCGATAGGGTGGAAGGAAATGAACGGGACGACCCTGGCGGATTGCCTGTCCGATCAGTTTCCCTGCAGCCGACAAAGGAGCACTCCTGGTTATTCCGACCTCGGCCGACAGCTCGGAAATGGCCGGCTGCGGTCCCATCCAGATGATATCATCCATCGTATAGTCGTTCCCAAAAATCCAATCTTCACCAGAATCGATATCGAGCACCCCGACAAGATCGGCATGGTTGAGACCGAAGTAATATAAAAACGTACTGTCCTGACGAAAATGAAACGCATTACTGGGATAATTGGCCGGCGCCTCCCCATTCCCTGGGAAAACGATTACCCCTCCGCGTGCAATTCGGCGACGAAGTTCATTGCGTCGGCCGATATAAGTCTTTTTTCCAAACATGATATTTTACTCCTTTCAATTAAGTTCTGTCACCATAACCGGCTTTCCGGCATCCATTCCGACCATAACGAAGAACCAATTGCCTCGTTTTTCGGTCACAATGCACCGTCTTGTCACCTCATATCACCCTTTGTCCACACTATTAACGCCTCTCCCTCCTCGATTCCTGCCGCCCCCCCCAGACCTTAGACTGTCCCGATCGTTTTTACACTCCATAACATTCCTGCCTGTTCCCATCGGATTGTCTTTGCATCAGAGATCCCTCCATTCCCGACCGCTGACAGCAACACCCGGCACCGGCAATCAAAAATACGAAAAATCCGAAAACAATACGATCATGAAACGAAAACCCGACAATATTCCCTTCATTCGCAAGGACAGATCCCAAACGAACCTGCATCCCTGAAACCGGATAAAACGACGGCGTCGGACAGACCTTGTTCCCTGTCAGGATTGACCGGTCACTTCGGAGGCATCGACGATTTTAAAGAACTTGTCTCCTCGGCGGACCAGTGCCGCGGTCTTCACGGAACAGGAGAC
>CASDWR010000149.1 GCA_949284665.1 uncultured Rikenellaceae bacterium
AAGTCGGGCTACAATCTTCCGCAGGTCGCGCATCCGATAAATATGGTGATCGGGGAACAGCAACGTATCCACGACATGAAAGGAGTGTCCGAGCATTTCCGTAAACGGCCCGGGGTTTCCGACTCCCGCCAGTGCCATTACATTGCAACCACTTGCCACGTTATCCGTTCCGGCATCCTCAGGGAATACCGGAGTGAGTCGATCACGTAACATGCGTGTGAAGTAAAGGCTTTGATAAGGGTATATTTTCAGCGACTTGAAGATGATCCGCCGCTCGATGGGAGACAAATATTCAGGACATTTCGTAACGACGATAATATCTGCCCGATAGAGTTGTGAGGGCAGATCGCGCAGTCGACCTTCGGGTAACAGCTTGTCTTCATACACCGGCCTCGTATAGTCCATCAGCACGATGTTAACCTTTGCCTCGACACTCCGATGCTGGAAACCGTCGTCCATCACGATCATATCAACATCCGGAAACTCCCGGACGATCCGCCGAATTCCCTCTGCACGATTTTCACATACCACAACGGGAACATCGGGAAATTTGCGTTTGATCTGTTTGGGTTCATCGCCCGTCTTAAGAAATGAAAGGGTAGGCTCCACGACAAGGTATCCGCGCGTTTTTCGTCCGTATCCTCTCGATAATACGGCAACCTTGCGACTCTTTCCCAACATCCGTACCAAATATTCCGTTACAGGTGTTTTTCCCGTACCGCCGACGGTCAAGTTCCCGACACAGACGACGGGAATATCGAACTTCTCTTTCCGAAACACGCCCGCATCATAGAGCCAATGCCGCACATGCAACACCAGCGCATACAACGCAGAGAATATCCGGTACAACAACTTCATTCGTTCCTCGGGAAACGTTCATTTTTCAAAGTTACGGTAAAAAGCCATAACTCCCAAACTTTTCATTCCGATTTTACGCATTTTGTTTCCCGTTCCGAAAACCGACATGAACGGGAGGAGTTCGATATGCAAACATGGGTGGCAACCCTTGTCATCTGTATGCCCATGATAGGCAAACGGCATGTCACACCTCCCGACGACCGGCAAATTTCCGCCGCAGGGCAATAGCTTCATCCATCAGTTCGTCAACACGCGGGCAACTGACGATGTAACGCTTCCCGTAAATATCGGTAAACTCCACGAAATTGTTCCATTCACGGCAATAAAGACGAACCGTCTCCCGATTTCTGATATCGAAAAATATGCCGAAATAGCCGAAGAATCCGAAACTACCGGCCAACACGAAGACCCACCGCATCTCTTCTCGTTCAACCCGCCGCACATACTTTATTTCGGCAGCCGGCAAACGAGTAATATCCAACACGCATCTTATCTCCAGCACATCCTCCCCGACTTTTATGTCTCGCGGGACGGAAAGTACATACAGCGTCAGCACAGCCATCAGGAACGATACGGTCCAGGCCATTACATAACCGCCCTCACCCCAAAAATACCACAACAAAAAAACTGCAATACCGATCAGGGCAAAAGCAACTACCGTGATCCTTCGGGCCCTTCTGTCGAATTTACCGTATTTGAATCGTTTTTCCATCCATCATTGCTTTCTCCAAAATATCCCCCCCCCAACTTTTATAAAAACTTCCCGGCCGGAATTGCCGCTTCACCTCCTTGGGGATCAATTCCTGCTCCCATCGTCTTATACACTGCCGCCCCCTTCTCTCCGCATCGGTCTCTTTGCAATCTTGTCCGACCGTACTTCCCCACAAGGACGGCAGGAGAATATCGTCTTTCAATCCATACCGGCCGCAACCAAGGCCTCGGCAAAAACCATATCCGACGGTGTGGTGATTTTGATGTTACCATACTCTCCCTGACAATAGGAGAGTTCCACACCGTAACGTTCCACCACTGAACCGTCATCGGTGAAAGCCGGCGAATAGTCTACCTCGTATGCCTTGCGCAACAGATCGGCTGCAAATACCTGCGGGGTCTGCACGGCTCGCAACATCGAACGGTCGATAATCTCCATCCGACTGCCTTGAATAATCCGAAACGAATCGACAGGTTCGATTACCGGAATCGCCGTTCCGAATTTGTAAGCGGTGCCTATACAGCGGAAAATCAGTTCCCGGCTCAACAGAGGTCGCACACCATCCTGCACGGCGATAAAATCACACGCACCGAGTACACCCAACCCATTCCGCACGGAGCCGAAACGATTGCGACCGCCAGCACAACATACATGTGTTCCGAGAAGTCCGTACTTTTCGCATATTTCCTGCCAACGTGCCATTTCATGCTGGGGGAGTACTACAACAATCGGACTTTCGGGCAAAGCCTGAAGAAATTTCTCCAGACACCATACCAGCACCTCCTTGCCGCAAAGCGGCAAGAATTGCTTCGGAATCCCGCTTCCCATCCGCGTTCCCGAACCGCCGGCTACGATAATCACTCCTGTTTTCATCTCGAATTATCTTTACACACTCCTATCCCCTCCAACGAATCACACCTCCGTTCGCCATATCCGGACTCACAATCCTCGCCCTCCCCGCCGGTGTTTTCCACACCACCCGAGAGCAATCATGCGGAAAAATCCACTCTCCATATCAGTTTTTTACCGAATCCCAACCGGTTGTCGGTAAACTTCATCATGTCGGGACTCAACACCCAAAGGGTCAGTTTGGCCGCAATGGCATAGGGAAACCGCAACAGATAGGCTTTGCGTGCACGCGAAGCGATTTCACCTTCCGCCGGCATGACCTTACCGGTAATCTGCAACCCCCTCACCTTTCCGACACTTCGGGTCTCGAGCACCACGGATGCCGCCACTTTCGAATGCACGTTCATTTGAACAGCATGTTTTGTTTCCCTGTCCGACGTAAATACGAAAAGGTTCTCCTCGGCCATCCATACGTAGAACAGATTGGCACAATAAGGATCACCTCCTCCGACCGTTGCCAGTGTCATCACGTGGTGACACTCGATAAAGTCCGCGATTCTCGGATCAACTCTGTTCTTTGCCAGGGGTTCCATCGCTTTTATTTTCCGCGATTTCCGTTACAGCCTCCTGACCGTTCCCAGTTGCCGGCACAGCAGTAATATCGAGCAGGGTCAACCGTTCCCCTTCGGGCACATCTCCCTGCAATTCGACCAAAACCTTGTCGCGTGCCACTTCGAAACGCGACATTTCCTCCTGACGGACAGGTTCCACAGGTTCGGACGGCGCCTTCAGCGGATCAATAGCCATCCCTCCCTTATACAGGCGAAAATCAAGGTGGGGACCGGTAGACAACCCGGTAGACCCTACATAGCCAATCAATTGTCCCTGAGCCACCCGACTCCCTACCGCAATTCCCTTGGCATATCCTCGCAAGTGCATGTATGCAGACGACAGATTGTTCGCATGCTTCAATTTCAGATAATTACCGCCTCCTTTCCTGTCGTAGTACTTGGCTACTACCACCCCGTCGGCAATCGCCACAACCGGGGTTCCAGACGGTGCCGCATAATCCACCCCCAGATGCGGCCGCCGGATCTTGAGAATCGGGTGCATCCGGCCATATGAGAAACGCGAACTGATTCGTGAATATTTCAACGGAGCCTTTAACAACTGTTTTCTCAAACTGTTCCCATTCTCATCCCAGAAACTGATACGACCATCCTGTTCATAGGGGATAGCAAAATACTCCTTCCCACCGTGACGAAAGACTGCGCCCCATATCTGGCCGATTCCCACACGAGTGGTATCAATGAACTCTTCGTCATAGATCACGGTAAACTCATCCCCTTTCTGCAAACCGAAAAAGTCGACACTCCAGCCGAATATGTCTTCCATTTCGCACGAAAGTGCTGCAGGCAGATCATTAGCCATCATACAATTCCACAGAGAACTCTCGATTTTGGCCGTCGCCTTTCTCCGTTGCAATTCTACCTCTTTCCGTCCTTCGGTCACCACAACCGAATCCTCCAGCAACGACACTACCACATAATCGGTCGGATTCTTTTCATACACGAAATAGGCAAGTTGCGACGAACACGAATCGCTCCGCACGAAAGCCGTGTACTTGTGTCCGGCACGCATACCGCGCATGTCGTATATCGGACGGCTGACACGATCAATCCGATCGATCGTCGCAGGACCGATACCGTAACGTCCCAGAATATGCGACAACGTCTCTCCGTTCTTCACCTCTCCCTCTTCGAATTCGAAGCCGTCGCAGGGAATTCCATATACCCGTTTCGGTTCGACCTCCTCTGCAACTAACGTTTCATCCGTTCCCGGAGCCGGGCGCAGCGACCTGACTGCAAAGGCAATGGCAATCAGCGCAACGACAATGCCCACTCCTCCGCACACATATTTTACCTTCTCTTTTTCGAACATCATCCTCTTGACTTTCCGTATCTACATTCACTATTTAACTCTCTTACGATCATCTTCCCGGGACGGTGTTCCCCATCCTCGTTTTTCCCCTTTTCTGTCCGTTGTCCGCCACACTCTCGGGGTCTCTGCTTCTTACGACCAAGAGATTCAGCCATTTTTCGAAGGGAGGAAAGAGTAATTCCGGGAATACTCCAACATCTGCTCCACATAATCTTCCGGATACTCTATCTTCACATCCACGATTTCGCCGCCTTCCATAACAGGGCTGTATTTCGGGTTGACGAACCCGCTGTACGGCTGGATACCGAGTTTCCCATATCGTTCCAATACTTCGGCATGCAAGACCGGATCGATCTTCACGGCATATTTCTCAACCAACTCCTTTCCGGCTTCGAAATCTCCTTCGGACTTGATACGCTGGATTTCACGCAACATCTTCCCGAAGAGCGCCCGCAATTTATCGAAATCGTTCACAACGATATAGGTCTTCCCGTTCTCGACCACCTTTTCGATCACATTGTCCGCACGCCCCTGCTCATAGCACCATTCGGCAATCAGTTTCCGATTACGCATATGGGCCTGTTCCACGTTCTTGCCGAGTTCGATCCGGGCGAACTGCGTCATCATGCCGTTCATGATATAACTGGCATACTCCGCCTTGGCAACATCGGCATTGGGGACGATACCCAATTCTACAAGTTTCGGATCTGCAAGATAATAGAGGGCAAAAAGGTCGGCCCTTGTTTCTTCCAAAGCGGAGCCATATTGTTTCAATTCGTCGCCATTGGTTCCGGGGGCCAATTGACCGGACCCATGTCCGAGACATTCATGCAAATCGGTATGCAAATTATCCCCGAGCGTTCCGTATTTCGTAATCCGTTCGCGATCTTCGGGACGCAACATGAACTCTTCCAGGAAACCGTTTCCTTTCGAACTTTCGGAATAGGCTTCCGTAATATTCTGGATCGTAACAGACTTCGACCCGTGTTCCTTTCGAATCCAGTCGGCATTGGGGAGATTGATGCCGATAGGGGTTGCCGGGTAGCAATCACCACCGAGGATGGCGGCTGTAATCACTTTCGCCGAAACGCCTTTTACCTCCTTTTTTTTGTATTCGGGTTGTACGGGCGAATGATCTTCGAACCACTGGGCCTGCGCACTGATGATTTCAGTCCGTCGGGTGGCCTCTTCATTCTTGAAGTTCACCAAAGCCTCCCATGAGGCTTTCCGGCCCAATGGATCCCCGTAATTTTCCGTAAAACCATTCACAAAATCGACATTGCTCACCGTATCCTGGACCCAAAGGATATTGAATTCGTCGAACTCTTTCAGATCGCCCGACCGGTAATAGGATATCAGTTTTTCAATCGTGGACTTCTGAGGCTCCTCAGCCACATCGGCCGCCAAATCGAGCCAATAAATGATTTTTTCGATGGCAGGCGAATACATGCCGTCTACTTTCCACACTTTTTCATAGATACGACCGTTTTCCTTGACAAGCTTGGAATTCAAGCCGTAGGAAATGGGAGTCCGATCGGTCGGATCGACCATCTTTGCATAGAACTGTTCCGCTTCTTTTTGCGAAACGCCTTCGTAATAGTTCATCGCAGAGTGTTTCAACATGTCGCTGTCGGCCGACTGACTGACACGCACCGGATAAAGATCCGGATCGAACAGAATCGGTTCAATAACCGCCAGCAACTCCTCACGGGTTCCGAAATCGGTGGGCAACTCTTCATCCGGGACACATGCAACCAACATTTCGAAAAAGTCCCGATCGAATTCCGGCGTGAACTTATCGGTCGAATAATGGTGATGAATGCCATTGGCGAACCACACTTTTTTCAAATATTTTTCGAATGCCTTCCATTGAGCATTCTCCTGATCACCGCCATTGTAGTTCATATAGATCGCTTCGAGCGTTCTTCTTATCGGCAAATTATATTTAAAATTCTGATCGTAAAGGATATCTCGACCGCAAAGAGCAGCCTCGTTCAAATAATAAATCAACTTTTTCTGTTGCAGGGGCAACGCTTCGAAACCCGGCACCTGATAACGCAGGACCTTGATATCATCGAATTTGTCCACGATCCATTTGAAATCGTCGGTTCCATCCGTCTGACCGGAGCGGGAGCTGCAGGAAATACCTCCTATCGCTATCATAGACATCATGCTCAAAACAAAACCTTTCTTCATATATAATGTGGATTTTTATACGCAACAAAGGTAAAAAATAATTCGGAGAAACGTTGGCTGTTCAAATGAATTATTCCTAACTTTGCCCCGACTAAAAATCCCGTTCGAAAGAGAATGAAACGAATTTCCACGAAAGCCCTACTTGAAGGACAACTCGCAATGCACGAAACCGACACGATCGGTCTGGTCCCGACCATGGGGGCCTTGCATGCAGGCCACCTTTCATTGGTGGAGAGAGCACGCAAAGAGTGTGCCGTGGTCGTAGTCAGTATTTTCGTAAACCCCACACAGTTCAATGACAAAAACGATCTGAAGAACTACCCTCGGACACCGGATGCGGATTGTCTGTTATTGGAAAAGGTAGGGGTCGACTATGTCTTCACCCCCACTGTCGAAGAGATATATCCGGAACCGGACACCCGTATCTTCGATTTCGGGATGGTGGACAAGGTGATGGAAGGAGCCACCCGTCCGGGTCATTTCAATGGTGTGGGGCAAGTGGTGAGCCGACTGTTCGACATTGTTCGTCCCGACCGGGCCTATTTCGGAGAGAAAGACTTTCAACAAATTGCGGTCATCAAATCGCTCGTTGCCCAATTGGGGTTACGTGTAAAGATCGTAGAATGTCCAATCGTACGGGACAGCGACGGACTGGCACTCAGTTCGCGCAATACCCTGCTTGATCCAGAACACCGTGCTGCTGCCCCGCACATCTATGCCGTGTTGCGACAAGCGGTCGGCAAAAAGGGTGAAATGAGCGTGGAAGCGTTGCAACGATGGGTCGCGGAGGAAGTGGAGAAGAACCCGCTGTTAAAGGTAATTTATTTCAAGATCGTGGACACACGGACGATGCAGGAAGTCTCATCATGGGATGACAAATGCGATAAACAAGGCTGTATCGCGGTTCAGGCCGGTCCGATCCGATTGATCGATAATATTCGTTTGGCATGATAATAGAGGTACTGAAATCGAAGATTCACCGGGTGACGGTAACCGAATCGAACATCAACTACGTGGGGAGCATTACAATCGATGAAGAGTTGCTCGACGCAGCCAACATGATCGAGGGGGAGAAGGTACAGATTTTGGACATAAACAACGGCGAACGGTTCGAGACCTACATCATCAAAGGCGAACGGGGCAAGGGTGACATTTGCCTCAATGGAGCGGCCGCCCGCAAGGTGACCGTAGGCGACATTGTGATTATCGTTTCCTATGCCAGCATGGAGTTCGAAGAGGCCAAGCAATTCAAGCCCTGGGTCATTTTCCCGGATACGGCAACCAACAAACTGGTACGATAACGCAAGAGGAAGAGGCGTCGGGAGACAATTGCAAATCAATGCAGCAACTGCAATCAGCAGAGCCGATCGCAATCCAAAAGCGACTGCAATAAGAAACGCATGTTGCAAGTTCAAGGGAAAATCATTACAACCAAGGCAGTAAGCGCACTTACAAAAACGGCCGCAGTCCCGCACTGATTTTCCATCGACAAAAGGCGGAATGGTGTATTCCCGGCCACCAGATCGCACTCCAAAGTCTACAAGGCTATACGATAATCCGTATCGTGCTGCAAAATACCTTCTTCCGACGGCATGTCACGACACATGACGGTCGTCATTCCCGAAAAGGCTTCTTGTCGAATCATTGCCCCTCCCTTATGCCACACCGGTTTCCGGAGCACGAAAAAGGCATTACTTGGGTGCCGTGTTTTCCAGATCGGCACGAGAAGGGCTCTTCGTCACCAAATATACGCCCCCGAAAATCAAAATTACGGAGAGGATCTTCGTCAGATTAAAGGAATCCATACCCCAACATACGGCAACGACACTTGCCACAAGGGGCTGGATATAGTTGTACATACCGGCCACAGTAGGACGCAAACGTTTTTGTCCTACTACGACCAGCATATAACAAAGGAACGTTCCGCATACGACGATGTAACACAACGCCTCGACCGCATGTATTTCCAGGCCGCCCCAATCGGTACGCAACAAATCATCGTACGAGAAGGGGAGCAGACAGATGAAAGCGTAGGTAAACATCCATTTCATAATCGTAACCAACGAATATTTCCCCACGAAATTTTTGAACAGCACAATATAAAGGGCATAGCTGAATTGCGCCGACAATACCAGCAGATCGCCCAACAAAGGTTTCCCGCCCGAAACGGCAGCCGCTCCCGAACGACTGCTTCCGAAAATCAACAACAACGCTCCGAGCGCTCCAGCAGCGATGCCCATGATTTTTTTGCCCGACACCGGCTCTTTCAGATAAAAGGCAGCCAGAATCATGGCCAGTAAAGGCATACTCGTCGTAATAATGGATGCATCCACGGGGGAGGTCAAACCGACCCCAAAAATGAAACAGCCCTGATTGAATACGATGGCCAACAGCGCAGCGCCCAACAATTTCGCCAGATCTTTGGAAGGCACATGTTCCGGTTTTTGGAAAAGCGACACCACCCAAAAAAGCACCATGGCCCCGAAGACTCTCAGATCGGTGACCACGAGTGGAGAGACAGCTCCTCCGGTCATTACGAATTTGGCCAGAGGCGACATCAACCCCCACATGATATTGGCACCCAACATGGCGCCATGTCCGGTCCAATCGACTTTACTTATCTTTTTCATTCGGAAAACATGACATTGCATTCTGTTTTCGGCTTTTGCATTCATCCGTTCTACCGGATACTCCGAATTATTCGTGACATGGGGAAGAGAAAACACCGAAACTGTCGAAAAATATCGAAACCACACTCAGGGAGACCGGATACGAAAGATCGGGAAACCGAAACCGTTCAGACGAATTTACCTCAACTCCCTAGCCGCATCATCGCCGCCACACATCGAAAGCGATAGTCCGATATTGCTACAGGGGATTCGAAAGAACACGGATACCATCCGTTCTCCTCCGCATAACGGTCTGAAAACGATCGATCTTCAGTACAAATTATCCCAGGCGCCCTTCTCGAATAAGGTATTCTGCAATCTGTACGGCATTCAAAGCGGCCCCCTTGCGAATCTGATCGCTGACGCACCAGAAACTCAACCCATTCGGATTGGATAAATCACTGCGGATACGGCCCACGAAGACAGGATCTTCCCCGGCGAGGAAGAGAGGCATCGGATATTTTTTCATCTGTGGTTCATCCATCAGCACCACCCCTTCGGCACGAGCGAATGCAGCACGAGCCTCATCCACCGACACAGGCCGCTCCGTTTCCACCCAGACACTCTCCGAATGGGCCCGCATAACGGGAACCCGCACACAAGTGGCACTCACCCGAATGTCGGAATGCATGATCTTGCGGGTTTCGTTGAACATTTTCATCTCCTCCTTGGTGTACCCGTTTTCGGTAAAAACATCCACATGAGGAATAACGTTATAGGCAAGTTGATAAGCGAACTTTTCAACGACAAGTTCCTTCCCGGCGGCCAATGCGGCGTGTTGTGCCTCGAGTTCGGCCATGGCACTCGCTCCAGCCCCGCTGGCAGCCTGGTAAGTCGAAACATGTACCGTACGGAAAGGGCAACCGTTCTCGCTCCCCCGAAGGCCCCCAACCCGCTGAAGGGTCGTACCGTTCGGAATCGCAATCACCCTGCGGGGCGCATCGAAGGCATCGGAGGACTTCACTTCCGGGACGACCAACGGCACAGCCT
>CASDWR010000150.1 GCA_949284665.1 uncultured Rikenellaceae bacterium
CAGATATTCGTATTGTGCCAGTTGTACCTGTGTCTTGGCATAGGCGGTCGTCGCACGCTGCAGAAAAATATCGAGGATCAAACGTGTTCGGTCAATTGCCCGTCGCCCCAGGGCTTTTTCGATATTGCGGGTTTGCGACGGGGATAATTCATCATCGAAGATGGCCAGATCGATGTCGTTTTCTTCGCAAAAGCGGGCGATCTCCTCCAGTTTACCTGGGCCTACATATGTGCGTGAGTGAGGAATCGGCAGACGTTGGGTGAATCGGTCGATGGCAACGATCCCTGCCGTTTCCGCCAGAAATTCCAACTCGTCCAGATATTCCTCGGCTTGTGCCATTTCCTGTCGTTCGCGAACGACAGCTACCAGCACGGCCCTGCTTTCGAGTTGTTTTATGTCGTTCTCCTGAGCCATGGACAGGTGTTTTTCGTGTAAAATGCAAAAAACGAGGGTCCCCTTCGGGAAACCCTCTTTTCCTTGTCGATATTCGACAGATGTTGCGCAATAACCGGGTACGGTGTCATCCGTAATGTCCGTCAGTTTGTAATCTGGAACTCGATGGGCAACGTGAATTTTACACGTACAGGTACATTACGCTGTTTGCCCGGCGTCCACTTCGGCGAAGTCTTGAGAATGCGGACAGCTTCATCCGAAAGGGATGAGTCGGGAGTCAACAACACTTCGATGTTGCTCAACGTACCATCTTTTTCGATCACGAAAGCAAGAACAACTCTCCCTTGAATACCGTTTTCCTGTGCAACAACGGGGTAGCGGAAGTTTTTCTGCACCCACGCACGGAATTTCGTAAGGTCGCCTCCTTCGAACTTTGGCATCTCCTCGGCGAAAAGGAACGGGGTCTCCTCTTCGATCTCTTCGGTTGTCACGTCGAGTGTGGTCAGGTTGATCTCTTCTTCCGTAAATTCGGCAAAATCAAAATCGGTGGTGATTTGCGTGTCGTTTTTCACCACATTCAGAATATCCGAAATGACGGAGATTGTTTGTTTTACGGGTTCCGTCGGTTTTTTCTCTTCTTCTTCAATGGTGATTTCCACAAGTTCCACTTCATCCGTCGCTTGCGAAACTACCATTTGTTGAATCACTTTCTCTTTCTGGCTTACACCCATGGCGAGAATGACTGCTCCCAGAGAAATGACAAGTCCTATTTCCAGGAAAAGACCTCGCTTGTTTTGCAGGTCTGCTTTCGGGTTCTTTTTCGGTTGCATATTGTTGAATTTATGTTCCTTATTGTTTTTCGTTCAAAATCCGTTCCACGTATTGTCGTCACTCTTTTTTCAGGATTCCATCAGCGTCTCCTCCAATCAGAGATTTGCGTTTCCGCTTTATCCGTTGCTTTTTACGGAATTATCTCCACCTTGCTCCACTTTATTACAACCTGTTGGTTTCCTCTTTCCCCCCCCCATTCTCTCTCCTCGCTCAAGTTCCGCCGCATGCGTTCTTTTTGCTCGCTTATCTGCCGGATATCCTACTGTTTGAAATCATGCCCTCCCTGGGCCCTTTCATTTTTTAACCGCTCTCGTCTTCCCCTCCCGGCAACTTCATGCTGCGATCCCCTCTTCTTGCTTTTGTCCCCTCTTTCCCGGACCGATCCCGGATGCTTCCATTTGGTTGTATACCAATATACTGCGTCGACAAATCTCGCTCGAAAAGAACTTCCTGCGAAGAGGATACGCTTTTCTACGTACAAAGGTAGAAATAAAAAATCAAATAAAGAAAAAAAGCACCTGTATTTTTTATTTAAATGTGAAAGGAATGGTAGGTCTCCGGGTACTGACGAGTCGGGGGAGGAGATGAGCTTAACCGGTGAAAAAACTTTCACTGTCGGATGTTGCGTATGTAAAAAAAAGCTATTACCTTTGTCTCGCTTCTACGGGGGATTAGCTCAGTTGGCTAGAGCGCTTGCATGGCATGCAAGAGGTCACGAGTTCGAATCTCGTATTCTCCACGCTTTCCCTTCGGCTGCTTCGGCAGCCGAAATTTTTTCAGGAGATTTTCGATGGATACCCTTTTCGGCAAGACACTTGTAGAATTACGTGATGTGGCAGCCCGTTTGGGAATGCCCCGTTACGCTGCGATACAGATGGCAACATGGCTTTACAAAAAAGGCGCCGTCACTATCGGCAGTATGAGTGATCTTTCTCTTCGTCACCGGGAAATGTTGTCCGGGATGTTCGAGATGGGCCTTTCTGCTCCATTATCAGTGGCATGTTCGAAGGATGGTACGAAAAAATACCTTTTCGGTACCCCGGCAGGTGAATTGATAGAGTCTGCCTATATTCCCGATGACGACCGGGCAACGCTCTGTCTTTCCTCTCAAGTCGGATGTCGGATGGGTTGCCGGTTTTGCATGACGGCCCGTCAGGGTTTTCGGGGGAATCTTACCGTGGCATCCATACTCAATCAAATTGCATCCTTGCCCGAACGCTCTCTTTTGACCAATGCAGTTTATATGGGGATGGGAGAGCCGCTCGATAATACGGATAACGTGTTGCGGTCGTTGGAGATACTGACTTCCGAATGGGGATATGCCTGGAGCCCGACACGAATCACACTTTCTACTGTCGGTGTAATTCCGTCGTTGAGACGATTCCTCGAAGAAAGCGACGTGCATCTTGCAATCAGTTTGCACTCCCCGTTCCCCGAACAACGGGCGGAAATCATGCCCGTCGAGAAACGTTATCCGATTCGGGAGGTGGTGGATCTGTTGAAGAGATATGATTTCTCCAGGCAACGGCGCGTGAGTTTCGAGTATCTGGTTCTGAAAGGGATGAACGACTCTCCCGAGCATGTCAAAGAGTTGTGCCGGTTGTTGAACGGGCTGAAATGCCGGATCAATCTGATTCGGTTTCATGCTATTCCGGATTCTCCCTTTGTCTCTCCGGATGCGGCGACGATGGTGCGGTTTCGTCAGGCACTGTCGTTGCGAGGGATCGTTACGACCATCCGTGCATCGCGCGGAGAGGACATTCAGGCGGCATGCGGACTTCTTTCAACCCGGGCTTTGGGGGAGCGGGGAGCGCTTCGGTACGACATTTGAAGCCCATGTTGTCGACAAGACGGACCGCCGTGTGATCCGTCATTGATTTTTATGGTTGATAATCATTCGATTCGTAGAATATGAAAGTTTTTCATTATGCGTTAATCCTGTTTTTGGCGGTTGCCGCATGTCGCGTGAGTGCGCAAGAGAGGTCAAAAGAAGGTGTGGCGTTCAGAGATTTGACTCTTGAGGAGGCATTGGTACAGGCCGCTCAGGAAAAAAAGTTTGTTTTTGCGGATATCTATGCCGTATGGTGTGGCCCGTGCAAGTATATGGACCGACATGTGCTTTCCGACAAGGAGGTCGGCAATTATGTCAATGAGCATTTCGTTGCCGTGAAATTCGATGGAGACAAACCGGATGGGGAGGCGATGTGCCGGCAATATCGTGTGAAGGCATATCCTACCTATCTGGTGATCGACTCGGAAGGGGATCTCGTCGGACGTCTGGTGGGCGTGAATACAGCATCGAATTTTGTCAAACAACTGGGAAAGTTGATCGAAAACCGTCGTAAAAAGTAATTTCACACTCTTTTTTTGTTATCTTTGAAGTTTGATTCAAGGATAACGGGAAAATGGGCATGTTGAGAATGCTGGCCGGTCAGACGGCCATTTACGGGATAAGCAGCGTAGTGGCGCGACTGCTCAACTATTTGCTTGTCCCATACTATACCCGCATCATGACTGAGGCGGAGTATGGGGTGATTACCGACATGTATGCCCTGATTCCATTCGCCCTGGTAGTGCTTACCATGGGGATGGAATCGGGGTATTTCCGTTTCACCGGTCGGGCCGGAGACGAAGCTTCGGCACGTCGGGTATTCGCTACCACATGGGGGGCCGTTACATTGGTTTCGTTGGTTTTCATGGCATTGGTCTTGCTGTTCCTGCATCCTTTGGCCTCTGCAATGAACTATGCCGACCACCCTTCGTATGTGTGGATTGTCGGGGCTATTGTTACGCTCGATTCCATCTCGGCGATTCCTTTCGCCCGGTTGCGACAAAAGGGACAGGCTTTCCGTTATGTGTTTGTCCGTATTTTTTCAGTGCTCATCAACTTGGCGTTTTGTCTCTTCTTCTATACTTGTCTTCCTTCGATCGGCGTTTTGTCGGCGATTTATGATCCGAGTTTCGGCCCGGGGTACGCCTTTGTGGCCAATCTGATTTCCAGCGGATTTACATTGATAGCCTTGTTGCCTTCGTGCGACCGGATTGTGCCGCGGATCGATGTCCGACTATTCAAAACCATTTTGCTCTATTCGCTGCCTTTGTTGGCGAGTGGAATTGCCGGTACCGCCAACGAATTCATCGACCGTCAGATGATTAAGTATCTGATGCCTGCCGAAGAGGCAATGTCGGCTCTCGGAGTCTATGGGGCGGTGGTGAAAATCGGGGTGGTGATGCTTATGTTCACGCAGATGTATCGATTGGCCGCCGAACCATTTTTCCTCTCGAATTTCCGGGAAATGGAGAGAAACAGTCCTGCAGGTGGTGCCGGAACTATATCCCGAGTCCCTGCCTATCAGGAAACCGGCTACGATGTGGATGCCTTCAAACGGACCAATGCCGAAGCTTTGAAGTATTTCATAATCGTTTCGGTTTTTCTGTTCCTTGTCATCACTCTCTTTTCCGATCTCTTTGCTCTCATTGTCGGACGCAATTTTCGGGAAGGACTCTATATCCTGCCGGTAGTCTTGATCGCCAACATGTTTTCAGGAGTGGTGCTGAATCTTTCTTTCTGGTACAAACAGACAGGTGCGACCCGTTTTGCCCTTATTGTAACGGGAACGGGATTGGTCGTTACGGTGGTCTTCAACCTGTTGCTGGTACCCGGTATGGGGTATTACGGTGCGGCGATTGCCCGGCTGTTGTGCGAAGCGGCAATGGTGGTATTGAGCTATCTGTTGAATCGGAAATATTTCCCTACGCCTTATGATCTGCGGCGCATTGGGGAGTATCTGGCAATAGGTGCGTTGCTCTATGGGGTAGGCCTCTGGTGTGGCGGCATGGTTGTTTGGATGAGATATTTTTTATACCTTGTGCTCGTCGTTGCGTTTGTGTGGTATGCCATACGAAGGGAACGGCTCGATATCCCGGGCATGATCCGTTCGGTATTGAAACGTTGAAATTTGCATCGAAAATATGAAAGTGAAAATAGTGAATCGATCGGCATTCGACTTGCCCGACTATCAAACCCCCCTCTCGGCTGGGATGGATGTTCGGGCAAATATCGTCGAACCGGTAACTTTGCCGCCGCTGGGTCGGGCGACGATCCCTACGGGACTTTTCGTGGAATTGCCCGCCGGGTACGAATTGCAGGTAAGACCCCGGAGCGGTCTGGCTGCCAAATACGGGGTGACCGTACTTAATTCGCCGGGGACGGTGGATGCCGATTACCGCGGAGAGATCGGGGTAATATTGGCGAATCTCTCGGACAAGGACTTTACGGTCAAACCCGGAGAGCGGATTGCCCAGATGGTGGTGGCTTCCCATGCCCGGGTGGAGTGGGAAATGGTGGATGTCCTGTCGGAGACGGAACGCGGATCCGGAGGTTTCGGCAGTACGGGGCGCTGATCCGACGATAAATAAAAGCAGGAAAATGAAATTCAGCGACGTAACGGGTCAAGAGGAGATCAAGACTCGGCTTCGGAAGGGAGTCGACGAGGGCCGTATCGGACATGCCCAACTTTTCAGCGGGATGTGCGGTAGCGGGACCCTCCCTTTGGCACTCGCATATGTACAGTATGTGAATTGTACGAATCGTCGCGATGGTGACAGTTGCGGGACATGTGCCTCGTGCCGCAAGATTGCGGCCTTGGCCCATCCCGATCTTCATTTCGTTTTCCCGACCAATGCCTCGAAGACGGGCAGCGGATCGCAGAAACCGGGCAGTGACTGGTATCTACCCCAATGGGTGGAACTGGTAACCGCTACGGGAGGATATTTCGATGAGCAGATGTGGTACGAGGCTATCGGTTTGGACAACCAGCAGGGGATGATAGCCAAACGGGAAGCCGACGAGGTGATTCGTAAATTGTCGTTCAAATCGTTCGAGGCGGAGTATAAGGCTGTCGTGATATGGCTGCCTGAAAAAATGGGAGAAGAGGCTGCCAATACGTTGCTCAAAATTTTGGAAGAGCCATGGGAAAAAACTCTCTTCCTGTTGGTTTCATCCATGCCCCGGCGATTATTGCCTACGATTTTGTCGCGTACGCAACAGGTGGAGATTCCACCGGTGGGGGTCGAAGCACTGGAACGCTATGCCGTGGAAAAATACGGGGTGGGTCAGAACGAAGCCCGGATTATGGCTCGGATGTCGGGGGGTGACCTTTTGAGGTTGGATGAGATCGTATCGCCTGAAAACCGTGAAAACCGACAAGAGTATTTCGAACAATTTGTTTCATTGATGCGCTTCTGTTACAACAATCGTCATCTCGAGTTGCTCGATTGGGCAGAAAACATGGCAACCTTGGGCAGGGAGAGCCAGAAACGATTTTTCGTCTATTCCATGCACATGTTACGTGAGAACTACATGATTTCGGCCGGGATGGAGGATATCGTCTGCGTATGGGGTGAAGAGGCGGACTTTTGCAGGAAATTTGCTCCCTTCATAGGCAACGGGAACATCGAACCTCTGATTGCCGAGCATGAAAAAGCGTTGTTGCACATTACTCAGAACGGTAATGCAAAGATTGTTTTCACCCATTTCGCTCTCACCGTGAGCAAAATGATCGGCAAGAATTAGAAACCAAACCAAATACTAAATAAATCGCATTGATATGGCAAGAGCATTCATTATTACGGGAGGGAATCTTGGAGATGTGAAACCCAGGCTTCGCCGTGCACAGCAACTGATTAACGACAAGGTTGGCGTGGTTTTGAGGTGTTCGCATGTATATACGAGCAAGGCGTGGGGTTTTTCAAGCGAATACGATTTCATGAATCAGGCGTTGATCGTGGATACTGACCTCGCACCCGAGGAGTTGCTTGTGGCCCTGCAGGCCATCGAGACCGAATTGGGCCGTAACCGAAAAGCCGAAGCCGAAGAAAAGGCTCGACGCAATGAACCTTATTCTTCGCGCGTTATAGATATCGATATTCTTTTCTACGATGATCGTGTAGTGGATTTGCCGAATCTGAAAATTCCGCATCCGTTGATGCAGGACCGCGATTTTGTGCTTGCCCCCTTGTGTGAGATCATGCCCGACAAGGAGCACCCTGTTCTCGGCAAGAGCGTTTCCGATTTGAGAAAGGCGTTGATCGAAAAGAGAGAGAATTGACTTTTCTTGCCCCTGTGGAGTAGACTTTCCCGGCAAGGGAATCGGGGACGTGGGGTGGTGCCGTACTATGGGATGGCT
The DNA here is from genome assembly GCA_949284665.1 of uncultured Rikenellaceae bacterium. Lineage (GTDB taxonomy): Bacteria > Bacteroidota > Bacteroidia > Bacteroidales > Rikenellaceae > Tidjanibacter. The sequence continues at coordinate 7,413 of CASDWR010000150.1, forward strand.
TTAGGTGTAAGGAGGGCGATGGTGGGGACTGCAGAAGAGGAGGGTGGATGTGAATAAACAGGGAGAAAAGAAACCGGGATGGGCGAAAGGAGAGGAAAAGTGGAAAAGAAAAAACGGGAAATTGTTGAAATGACAGAGATGTCTCGAATAAGAAGGGGAAGTGCATGGATCGTGTTGGCGATTATGCTGGCCGTTCTTTCGTGTGCCAAATCAACGTTGGATTGCGACTACTTGATTCGTCCATACGTAAAGGAGACCGGGGAAGGAACGGTGAACCGGGCAACCGATGTGATAGGGTATGCCTTTTTTGCGGATACGGCCGAATGGAGCGTTGCGTCGTATGCCGATGCTCTTGCCGGTGTGGTGACATCCCGTGTCACGGGCGAGAAAAGAGATTATGACATCAAAACGGTTCAGAACGAAGACAGCACCCTCTCTTTCCGTTTGCAACAGAAACCGGTCATGATCGTAGTTTGTGATGCTGCCCGTGCGGAGTATGCATGGCGCAATACGGGGATTGTGGACAATCTTGTCTCGATCAACGTATCCGTGACATTCCAGCCATGGATGAAGGATACCACCTATCTGTACGGGGGATGGTATATGGTAAACGAATTGAAGGAGGAATAAAAAAATTCGTAATTTTGTCGCTCGAAGGGAGGGAAGCGGCCTGTCTTCCCGTTGTATGACAATGCTAAACAGAAAATCGAACAGGAATATGATCGCCACTCGGACATGGATCAAACGCGGAATGACAGCGACGATGATCGTGCTGTTCGGCAATGTGTTTTTGTGGAGATGTGCCAATGCAATGTATCCCGAGGGGGGGCCGCGGGACACGATTCCTCCCAAGGTGGTGGGAGCCGAACCGGCCTTTTTTACGACCGGGTTCAACCAACGCCGCATCTATATTGTTTTCGACGAGTATGTACAGCTCAAGGATCAGCAAAAGGAATTTTTCTCTTCGCCGATGATGAAGAAGTCGCCCGTTCTTACGATTCGCGGCAGGGGAATCCAGATCGATATCAAGGATACGCTGAAAGAGAATACTACCTATGCGCTCAATTTCGGAGGAAGTATCCAGGACAATAACGAGGGAAATCCCCTCAACGGATTTCGTTACGTGTTTTCCACGGGAAACGAAATCGATTCGATGCTGATGTCCGGATATGCGGTGGATGCTTATGAAAAAGACAGTGCCAGCAAGACTCTGATCTTTTTCTATGCCGCGACGGGCGATACGATTCCGGAAATCGATTCGACCATCTATACGGTTTCCCCGTCTGCTGTGGCACGGGCCGAAAATAACGGTATTTTTGTGGCTCAGAATCTCAAGCCTATAGACTATCGGGTTTTTGCATTGCTCGATCAGAACAGCAATTTCCAGTATGATCCGGGTACGGACAAGGTGGGGTTTCTGGAAGGAGTATACAACCCGGCCGATTTACCCGAGTTCGCTGCATGGTTCGATACGACCCGTAACTATTTGACAGCAGAGCCGCAACTTTATTTCCGAATGTTCTCGGAGGAGGCGAACAAGCGGCAGAATCTGGGTAATGCCTCACGTCCCATGCAACACAAGATCATGTTGGAGTTCAATGCACCGTATCCACAGATCGATTCGCTGACGATCGAGGGAGTGGATTCGTTGCAGATCATCACCGAGTATCCCACTCGTGGAAAGGATACGATCTTTCTTTGGTTGAATGTCCCATCGGACAGTCTGCCCGATACGCTTCGAGGAAGCATAACGTACATGAGACACGACAGCATCGGTCAACTCGTCCCGAAAAGAGACAGCCTGGAACTTTTCTGGAAGTATTTCGAGAGCCGGGAGGAGAAACGTGAACGGGAAAAGGAGGAACGTGAACGGCAAAAGGCGGTCGAGGCTGGGGAGGAATATGTCCCCAAACCGAAACCGAGTCCGTTCAAGTATCAGTCGAACGGTTCGGGCGAATTGAACCCCGAACGGAATCTCACCTTTACGTTCGACTATCCGATCCGGGAGATGGATACCACCCGGATGACGCTGATTCGTTTGGCCGAAGATGAAAAAATGTATCGTGTGCGGTATCG
>CASDWR010000151.1 GCA_949284665.1 uncultured Rikenellaceae bacterium
ATTTTTGCCGGTGGCTATTTTGTCGTCGCGTTCGATAAGGAGAGCGGTGATGTGCAGATGATGCGTGATCCGATGGGACAACGATCGGGTTACTGTTACTGGGACTCGACTGAATGTCACCTTGTGGTTTCTACCAATGCACATGAGGTGGCACGGAATGTCGATACGGATATTGACAGGTTCAGTATCGAGTTTTTGCTTTACCAACAGTATGTCCCCGATGGCCGTACGATTTATGAAAAAGTGGCGGAGATCCCGGCAGGTCAGTGGGTTTGTTGCCGGGCGAAAGAGGAGATGCGTTGTGTGGAACAACTGCCGTTGCCCATCGAATACGGGGAAAATACATTATCGGAAGAGGAAAATATACGTCGTTTGCACGATGAGATTTTGAGCGTGCACGAGCATTATGCGGGCGAAGAGAATGTGGTTTACCTCTCGGGAGGCATCGATTCGTGTGTGATGCTTGCGTCGCTTCATGAGATTTGTCCGGAACGCGTTCGTGCCGTGTCGTATCGGGTCGCCAATACGAAACAGGATGAAACGGTTTACGCCAATCAGGCGGCGTCGTATCTGGGATACAGTACAGAGGTGGTGACGGTCGATCCGAGCGATCGACGGATCGTGGAGCATTACGAAGCCGACCTGCACAAAACGAACAACCCGTATATCGGAAACTGGATCTTTCGTCCCAGTGCCGGGCAAAAGGGCGAGGTCCGTTATTTCGCAGGACAGGATACACGGCTTCATACCCCATCGGTCAACGGTGTGGATATGTGGGTCCTGAATCGATTGTCCGAAGGTGTAGGGAAGGTGCCGCTCGCATTGGGCAAAGGGATTGTCCGGAGTACGGAATGGCTCTCGTGTCTGTTTGGACTTTACAATGCTTCCGACAGACGGATTCGATACATACATTTGTTGGCCAATGCATTGGTACCCGAATGGTTTGTTCAAAAACGGAAATTCATGGTAGATCCTGTAAAATATCGGACCTGGGGATATGATATGGCCGTTTTTAATGCGATTCGTAGATGGTACGAAACCGATTTGGAGAAGGGAATGTCGCCACGTGAACTTTTCAACCGAATCGTGGAGAAGAAATGGCACGAACAGTATGTGAACGACATTCGTTATATGGTCGACATGGGGCGCATGGCCGGAGTAACTACACTGCTTCCCTTCTATGAATCCGACCTGAATCGTTTTGCATCCACCATCCCCTGGGAGTTGGCCAACAGAACGATAACAGGTCATGACGGATATGGTGACCGAAAGGTTAAGGTAAATAAGTATGTACTTCGCAAGGCATTTGAGAAGGAGCTGCCCTGGAACGTGATGGCACGAGCCAAAGCCGTTTCCCTGTCGAACTATTTGGTGATGAACGGGGTATTGGGAAAGAAAATCGAACAGGTTCTCCGAGAGGACCTTGCGTCGTCCGAATCGTTTTGCAAACGGTTCGGTCAGGAAATTAAAGCCCGTGAAATTATTGCACGCAGCGGTCGTTGGGAAGAAAAAGATGCGTACAAGGCAATATTTGCCGATTATCTAAGTGCGTTGTGCATCTATTATCGAGACAATGTGGTTCGCAAATAATCTTTAGGAAAGGGACGGGGCGATCGAAGAGAATCGAAAATTACGGATATTTTATATGAGAAGGATCGTTATAGGACTGATTATGTTTTTGTTGCCTTCCAGATTGGCATTCCCTCTGGTGAAATTTATCGGGGGGGGGATTTTTTATGCCTTCGGTAGAGGTAGCCGGGTCGGGTTCTCGTTGATCCTGGCTTCGTCCGTGCGGTTGGGTGAAGGTGCGAATATCCGGAGCGGCAATTTGATCGTCGTTGAAAAACTCGAATTGAGAGAGAAAGCCCGGATCAAGAGTTGGAATGTGCTTAAAGGCCGTTTTGACGTGCAACTCGGCAAGGATGCGGTGATCAACAAGCAGAACAAGATAACCTCATCGCGAGCGAATGTGCGGAAGTCGGAACTGGTGTTGGGAGTCAATTCAATCATTGGGGTGAACCATATGATTGATTTGGTCGAGAGCGTACACATCGGCAACCACTCCATTTTGGCCGGGTCGGGAAGCCAACTTTGGACACACGGTTTCTATCACAGCAAACAAGGACCCGAACGCTGGCGTGTGGATGGAGGTATTGATATTGGTCGGAATGTTTATTTGGGAACCCGCTGCATTGTTACGGCCGGAGTACGCATTTGCGATGCCGTGACGGTCGGAGCAGGAACCGTGGTCGCCAAATCGCTCGACAAGTCGGGACTTTATGTGGGTCAGAAGTTATATTACAAAGAATTCGATCCGGACGAGGCTATCCAACGCTTTTGCTCCGTGACGGATCATATATATGAAAGAAAATCAGTTGATACGGATAATCATGAGGAACAAGGGCCTGCTATTTAAAAAATTGCGGGACAATATCGTATTTTTCGTATTGTCGAAAGGGGTTGCATTTCTGGCCCCGATTTTCTTTCTCAAGTTTGTAGCGCTCCGGGAATATGGAGTCGTGGAATTTTCTTATGCTTTCGGTAGTGTGGCGGCAGTTGCGGCTATGCTCGGGCTCAATGGTGCCTATCCCTATTTCATACTGCGCCGGGGAGAAAGCGAAAAGAAACAGGCATTCCTGCTGTATGGTCTGCCTGTAATGGGGTGTGCACTGGTTGCCTGTCTGTTGCGTTGGTGCGGTGTGATCGATCAACGGGTTTCGTTGATTACTCTTTTTACGCTGATCTTTGCGCTCCAACGGTTGTACAGTTCGATACTCAAATCGGAGGACAAGGGATATTTGGGCGTACTGTTCGACGGAGGGTACTACTTTTTACTCACAGGGGTGATCCTCCTGACTTGGGCTTTTGGGGTAGCTCGTCCCGTATTGTTGTTGGAAGGAGCGATGCAATGCTATCTTTTTGCTTTATCGGCTTTCTTCGTGTGGCAGTTTTTGCGAGTGCGTACCAAAAGTATACAAGCCATCCTGCACGACGACTGCAGGGAAATACTCCGTTTCAGCCTTCACATGGTTGTCTCGGGGTTCATCGTGTATTGGCTGACCTCGAGTGCACGAATCTATATCGGGTATTTCTTGGGTTATGAAGATGTAGGAATATACTCTTTTTATTTTCGGTTGGCCGGGATAGCCGTTGTTATCCACCAGTTCCTTTATATCGCTTTTTTCCAAAAACTGTATATGGCCGACAACCGCCGGCTCGATCTATACTATACGATCGTTATGGGGCTGGTGCTTTGTGGAAACCTGATGTGCTATTTCGCTTCGCCGTTGCTGCTGCCGTTGTTTGATGTGCAACAGATAGGAGGTCAGAACAAACTTTTTATCCTGTTGGTGATTCAAATGGTCATATGGTGTGGCATATCGTTGGGCGAAGGGTTGATCGGGCGTGAGAATCTGGTTCGGCGGATGAATTTCTTCCTTGGAATATTGGTCTTGTGTTTCCCAGTTATATTGATGCTGATCGGGGAAAGATTGACACTCGACATGTTCGCATACCTGAACCTGTGTACGATGTCGATGGCCTTTTATACTCAAATGTATATTCTTGCGCATCAAGGGATTGTGTTGAGAAAGTGTATTGTTCTGAATACAATTTTATTGTTTGCTTCGACGGCGATATACTTTATTCTGTGATATTATGAAAATTTTGTTTATCGAGAACCGTTATCGTACGCTTTTCTGGGAGGCGATTGCCGAAAGGCTTGCCGGCGAGGGGCATGAGATATATTTTTTGGTGCAGAACCGTTCATTTCGCCCCCACTTTGGACGAGTAACTGTGTTACCTTATCCGAAACGAAACCAAACGTCGACTCCGAACGAAAACGATCTTCGGTTGATCCGTTCGGATCGGAACATCAACTATTTCGGTCATCGTGATACGGGACATTATGCCTATTATCGGCGGGTCATCGGGGATTACCTGAAGCGTGAAAGGCCCGATGTGGTGTTCGGAGAAAGCACCGCTTTCCACGAATTGATTACGATCGATCTGTGTAAGAAGATGCAGATTCCCTATCTGCAACCGTGTACATGCCGTTTCCCGACGGGTCGGTTTTCCTTTTACCGATACGATACGCTCGAGCCCTTTTCGGGATCGGGAGAGGTTATGTCGGACAAGGAAGCCGAGGAAATGATTGGGCACATTGTAAGACGCGACATAAAACCAGATTACATGCGAAAGCGGCGTGTGACTCTGCGCAGCCGATGGAAACGATTGTGCGATCTGGCGCACCATTCGCTTGCCTACCTTCGCGGGGAACATTACAATACTCCGGCACCTTGGGTGAAGTGGCGGATTGAAAGAGCCAAGAACCGGTTGATCGATCGCTGGGATGCGTTGGCGAAAAGCCGCAGCGAGGAAATGGAAGGGAAAGGATTCCGAATCCTGTATGCGATGCAGATGCAACCGGAGGCGAATCTTGATGTTTGGGGCAGTCCTTATAGGGATCAGGAACGTACGATTCGGATGTTGGTCGAGAATACGCCTGATGATGTTTTGATCGTCGTGAAACCCAATCCCAAGTCGAAGTACGAGTTGACCGATCATTTGCTCGATTATATGGCGTCCGAGAGCAGGATAGTGCCTGTATGCCATTCAATGAGCATGGATCGCGTATTGCCGTCAGTTGACATGGTAGTTACGGTTACGGGAACGATTGCCATCGAGTGTATCCTCTCCGGCATACCGATTTTAACACTGATCGAGACGCTCAACAATCGGATGTCGGGATGTCCGTTGTTGAGGTCGTTTGACGAATTGCCCGAGTGGGTGGAGTGTGTCCGGAACGGTCGTTTCCCGATCAGCGATGGACATGCAAAAATTGGTTTCATCAATTTGCTCAATCGAACCAGCTTTAAAGGATTACCTTATGAGACGGCTCTCGACGAGGCCAATATATCGGTTTGTCAGGTTGCGTTCGACCGAATATTGGACGGCCTGACACGATGCGGCGAGTTTTTGCCGGGGAATGGGAGTAGTTATATGTAGTTAATCCAAAGATCATGATAAAATCTGTCTCTTTGCTGGCGAAGGCCATCATTGTTTCGATTATCCTGATGATCTTCGGAGAAGCATTCGGAGTGACATTGTTGGGTGCGAGTTATCGTTTGATGTTTATTGTATTGAATGTGATTCTATTGGGCATTTATGTCTTTATGGTAGGACGCGTCTCAATCGGACCGCTCGATCGATACCCGCTCTTTTGTGCCGTCGTGTCTTGGGTGTTGTTCCTTATTTCCTTTCTTGGGTGGGATTATACGCACAATGCTTATTCTTATATCGGGATTACGGTTGCATTTCTCGTATACCTGCTCGATTTTCGTTTTGCCAACCGATTGTTGTTGTGGCTGGTGGTATTGGAATTGGGGCTGACTGCATATGAATTTTTTACCCATAAGTTTCTTTTTATCAATACGGTTCATGGTATTGAATACGACGAACGCTTCTTGGGAGGTATGCTCGGCACCTTCCGAGCCAAAGGCTTTTTTTATGGACCGACAGTCGTCGGAATATTTATGGTTATGGCTTTCCTGTTGAATAATAATAAATTATGGGTGCTGTTGTGCGGAATTGTAGCCTGCTTTTTTGCCAATTCACGCATGGGGGTTCTTTTGTTGTTGTGTGCTTTTGTGATAATGCTTCTCCATAGAAAGAGTTTCAAGGTGTTGATCATTTCTGTATTGCTTTTGGGAATCGGCCTCTATTTGCTTTATCAGTATGTTCCACATGTGATGCTTTCGCTCGAGCGTTTCGAAGCATTGGACAATATGGACAATCAATCCGAACGAATCTATTATTGGCGGGAAGGTATCC